>JAPYWT010000291.1 GCA_028276215.1 Thermoflexus sp.
CGAAGGCCGCCGCAAAACCCGGTCCTTCTCCGTAGCATAGGATTTATCCTGTCAGGGCAGGATAAATCCTGCGCTACGATGCAGGATAAATCCTGCGCTGCGGTGCAGGATGAATCCTGCGCTACAGCACTACGTGCCTTCTTCCCAGGAGGCCAGGTAGCGCTCCTGCTCCGGCGTCAGGACGTCTATCTCCACGCCCATAGCCTGGAGTTTCAGGCGGGCAATCTCCCGGTCAATCTCCTCAGGGACGGTGTAGACGGTGCGCTCCAGCCGTTCGGCGTTGCGGAGGATGTAGGCCGCGCAGAGGGCCTGGTTGGCGAAGGACATGTCCATCACCGCGCTGGGGTGGCCCTCGGCGGCAGCCAGGTTGACCAGCCGTCCCTCCGCCAGCAGGTAGAGGCGGCGGCCGTCGGGCAGGGTGTACTCGTCCACGAACGGGCGCACCCGGCGCGGCGGCCCCCCGGCCAGTTCCTCCAGCGCCGGGATGTTGATCTCCACGTTGAAGTGGCCGGAGTTGGCCAGGATGGCCCCGTCCTTCATCACCTCAAAGTGCTGCCGGTCAATGACGTTGATGTCGCCGGTGGAGGTGATGAAGATGTCCCCCTGGGGGGCGGCCTCCCGCATCGGCATCACCCGGTAGCCGTCCATCACCGCCTCCAGCGCTTTCAGCGGGTCCACCTCGGTGATGATGACGTTGGCCCCCAGCCCCTTGGCGCGCATGGCAATGCCCCGGCTGCACCACCCGTACCCGGCGACGACGACGGTCTTCCCGGCGATGAGGATGTTGGTGGCGCGGATGACGCCGTCCATCGTGGATTGCCCCGTGCCGTAGCGGTTGTCAAAGAGGTGCTTGGTGAGCGCATCGTTGACGGCGATGATGGGGTAGCGCAGGACGCCCTGGCGGGCCATCGCCCGCAGCCGGATGACCCCGGTGGTCGTCTCCTCCGTCCCGCCGATGACGTTGCCGATGAGGTCGGTCCGCTCCTTGTGGAGGGTGCTCACCAGGTCCGCCCCGTCGTCCATCGTGATGTGGGGCCGGTGGTCCAGCGCGGCGTGGATGTGTTTGTAGTAGGTCTCGTTATCCTCCCCCTTGATGGCGAAGACGGGGATTTCGTAGTAGGAGACCAGCGCGGCGGCGACGTCGTCCTGGGTGGAGAGGGGGTTGGAGGCGGTGAGGACGACCTCGGCGCCGCCGGCCTGGAGGGTACGGGCCAGGTTGGCCGTTTCGGTGGTGATGTGCAGGCAGGCGGAGAGACGGACGCCCTTCAGGGGCTTCTCCGCCGCGAACCGCTCCCGGATGAGGCGGAGGACGGGCATCTCCCGCTCCGCCCACTCTATGCGCAGCCGGCCCGCCGGGGCCAGGTTCAAGTCTTTGATGTCGTGGTCTATGGGCATAGGTTGCTCCTTGTTGTATGATGCGTGATGAGTGAAACGTGAAACGTGAAGAATGGGACACGGATGGGCATGGATGATACGGGTTTTCGCGGGTTCTTCTCCGTGTCCATCTGTCCAACCCGTGTTTATCCGTGTGCTATTTTGAATCGGACACGGATAAACACGGATGACACGGTTTTTCTCCGTGTCCATCTGTCCAACCCGTGTTTATCCGTGTGCTATTTTGAATCGGACACGGATAAACACGGATGATACGGGTTTTCACGGTTTTTTCTCCGTGTCCATCCGTGCAACCCGTGTTCATCCGTGTGCTGGTTTCAAACTGTGTCTTTCGCCTATCGCCTGGCTATTCGGCCAGCAAGCCGTCCAGGCTCCCCCCGTCGTCAAAATGGTCCCGGAAGCGGCGGACGAAGTCGGCGGGGGTGTAGAAGTGGCCCTGGCCGCCGGGGTTCTCCAGGGCGTAGGTGGCGGCCAGGCTCCCCATCCGCCCGGCCAGGTCCCAGGGGAGGCCCAGGGCCAGCCCCTTGATCAGGCCGGCCCGGTAGGCGTCCCCCACGCCGGTGGGGTCGGCGACGTGGCGGGGCGGGACGGCGGGAATCTCGTAGAGGCGGCCGTCGGCCCAGATGTGGGAGCCGTCGGCCCCGTAGGTCACCACGCAGGCGCGCGCGGGCGCCGCGTGAATCTCTTCGGTGCTCAGGCCGGTCTTCTGGCGGAGCATCTCAAACTCGTAGCCGTTGACCACCAGCAGGTCACAGCCGAAAAGCCCCGCGCGCAACTCTTCCCCGCTCAGGCGGATGATCTGCTGGCTGGGGTCGTAGAGGTAGGGGATGCCCAGTTCCTGGCACTCGGCCGCGTAGCGGATCATCGCCTGGGGGTCGTTGGGTGAGATCACGACCAGATCCACGGGGTGGAGGTTCAGGGTGTGGAAGGAGAGTTCCCGCGCCCGCGCCATCGCGCCGGTGTAGAAACTGCAAATCTGGTTCCCATCCAGGTCGGTATTGGCGAAGAAGGAGGCGGTGAAGAGGTCAGGCTCCTCGCGGGTGAGGGTGGTGTCCACCCCGTGGGCCTCCAGCCACTGCCGGTACTCGGAAAAGTCCTGCCCGACGGTGCCCATCAGGTAGGGGCGCTCGCCCAGGAGGGCCAGGTTGTAGGCGATGTTGGCCGCACACCCGCCCCACTGACGGCGCATATCGTCCACCAGGAAACTGAGGGAGATGCGGTGGAGTTGGTCGGGCAGGATGTGTTCCACGAAACGGCCCGGAAAGCGCATCAGGTAGTCGTAGGAGATGGAACCGGTGACGATGATGTTCATAGGGACTCCGTAAGGCGTGAAAAGTGAAACGTGAAATGTAGCGCAGGCTGTCGGCCTGTATTGGCTGGAGGGGAGTTGGGCCCGCTCCGCTCTGGCTCGCTCCACTTCCTGGAACCACTCCTCCCGGGTGAAGACCCGGTCGCCGAGGAGGATTTTGGGATTCTCTCCACCTGTGCTCATTATATGGCAAGGTCAAACGGAAGGTCCGCAATATCCCGCAGCCGGCGGCCTTCTATCCTGCAATCCTCTGCAAACTCAGCCCGAACGGCGGATAGGCGATGCCCTTCTCGGTAATGATGCCCGTGACGTAGCGGTGGGGCGTGACGTCAAAGGCAGGGTTGGCCACCCGCACCCCTGCCGGCGCGATGGGCATCCCCCGGAAGAGCAGGTCGGTCACCTCCCCGGCGGGCCGCTCCTCTATCGGGATATCGTCCCCCGTCGGGGTAGAGAGGTCAATGGTGGAGGTGGGGACGCAGGGGTAGAAGGGGACGCCGTTCTCCTTCGCCACCACCGCCAGTTTGTAGGTGCCGATTTTGTTGGCGACGTCGCCGTTGGCGGCCACCCGGTCGGCTCCCACCAGCACCAGGTCCACCTGCCCGGTGCGCAGGAAGTGGCCGGCAGCGTTGTCGGCGATGAGGGTGAAGGGGATGCCCAACTGCTGCAGTTCCCACGCGGTCAGCCGGGCCCCCTGCAGGAGGGGACGGGTCTCGTCCACCAGGACGTGGACGCGCTTGCCCTGCTCGTGCGCGGTGCGGATGACGCCCAGGGCGGTGCCGTAGTCCACCGTCGCCAGCGCGCCGGTGTTGCAGTGGTGGAGGATGGTCGCGCCGTCGGGGACAATCGCCGCGCCGACCTCCCCCAGCCGCCGGTTCACCTCCACGTCCTCATCGGCGATGGCCTGGGCCTCCGCCAGCACCCGGTCCCGGAGGGCGTCGGGGTCGGACTCCGCCGCGCACCGCCCCAGGACCCGCTCCAGCGCCCATGCCAGGTTGACGGCGGTGGGGCGGGCGGCCCGCAGGACGGCGGCGGCCTCCTCCAGGTCGCGCCAGAGGCCGGCCCGGTCGGCGGCGCGGCTGCGGCGGGCCGCCAGCGCCAGGCCGAAGGCGGCAGCCGCGCCGATGGCCGGCGCGCCCCGGACCGCCATCTCCCGGATGGCCCGCGCGACCTCCTCCGGCGTCTCCAGTTCCAGAACGCGAAATTCCGCCGGGAGGACCCGCTGGTCAATCAGACAGACTTTCCCTTCTCTCCACTCTACCGTCCGCATTGCCGGATTCACGAATGTTCTTCATCTTATGGGAACTTATGGTAGCATGGGGATAGGGTTTTGTCAACCGGTCAACGAATCACCACTTCTCCCAGTTCCAGGGAATCTCCCGCGGGCTCACCATCCAGGGTCAGGGGCAGCCGCTCCCCAGTATCCACACGGTACATCCCGGTCATCAGCCGATACACACCCGGGGGCAGGTCGGGCGGGAGGTATACCCCGTGCCGGTCGGTCACCCGTTCTCCCACCGACCAGATGAAGGTC
>JAPYWT010000180.1 GCA_028276215.1 Thermoflexus sp.
GTCCCGCATCTCACTCAACCAGGAGGTTTTCATGTCCGACCGACGATTTCTGCGCTTCCCCGACGGCTTCATCTGGGGCACCGCCACATCGGCCTACCAGATAGAGGGGGCCTGGAACGAGGACGGCAAGGGGCCGTCCATCTGGGATACGTTCTGTCACGAGCACCCGGAGAAAATCTACCACGGCCACAACGGCGACGTCGCCGCCGACCACTACCACCGGTGGGAGGAGGACGTCCAGATTATGGCCGAACTGGGGCTGAAGGCCTACCGGTTCTCCATCTCCTGGCCGCGCGTCCTCCCCGAAGGGACCGGACAGGTCAATCCCGCGGGTCTGGCTTTCTACGACCGGCTGGTGGACGCGCTCCTGGCGCGGGGGATTGAGCCCGTGGTCACGCTGTACCACTGGGACCTGCCCCAGCCGCTCCAGGACCGGGGCGGGTGGCCCCACCGGGACATCGTCCAGTACTTCGCCGAGTACGCCAGCGTGGTGGCGAAGCGGCTGGGGGACCGGGTGAACTGGTGGATCACCCACAACGAGCCCTTCGTGATGGCCCTGCTGGGCTACTTTTTCGGGGACTTCGCGCCGGGGATTCAGGACTTCCCCGCCGCGCTGCAGGCCGTCCATCACCTTCTCCTCTCCCACGGCCACGCGGTGGAGGCCATCCGCGCGGCCGCCGGACGGCCCGTCCGGGTCGGCATCACCCTGAATCTCAGCCCCGTCCACCCCGCCACCGACTCGGAGGCAGACCGACTGGCCGCGCAGCGGATGGACGGCATCCTGAACCGGATGTTCCTGGACCCCATTTTCTTCGGGCGGTATCCGGAGGATATGCAGGCCCTTCTGGGGTCACTGATTCCGGAGGTTTCGCCGGAGGATGCCCGCTATCTCACCACCCCGATGGACTTCCTGGGGGTCAACTACTACTCCCGCGCGGTGGCCCGCCATGACCCCTCCTTCCCGATTGTGGAACTGGCCCAGGTCCAGCCGGAGGGGAGCGAGTACTCCCAGATGTGGGAAATCTACCCGCCGGGGATGTACGAACTGCTGATGCGGGTCTGGAAGGACTACCGGCCTCCGGTTATCCTGGTCACCGAGAACGGCATCCCGGTGCCGGACGGGGTGGATTTGGATGGACGGGTGCGGGACGAACGGCGCATCCGCTACCTGCGGGACCACATCGCCCAGGTTCACCGCGCCCTCACCGACGGCGCGCCGGTTCAGGGCTACTTCGTCTGGTCACTGCTGGACAACTTTGAGTGGGCCCACGGCTACCGGATGCGCTTCGGCCTGGTCTACGTGGACTACGACACCCAGAAGCGGTACATCAAGGACAGCGGTCGCTGGTATGCGGGGGTGATTCGGGAGAACGGGGTCTGGGTGGAGGAGTGACGGGTTTTGCAGTGGCGGCCTTTGGCCGCCACTGCAAACCTACACTCTCCTTGACAGAAATCGGGCCTGGAGTATCATTTGGGATGGGCAAATGATGATGACAAAACTGACTGTTTGGGTGCCAAAGGACCTGCATCGGGCTGTCAAAGGGGTAGCGGCCAGTCGGGGGGATACGATGACCCGAATCGTTCTGGATGCCTTTCGGCGCTACCTGGCCCAGAACAATGACTGGGGCCAATGGTCCACTCTACTACAGCAAGCAGAGCGGCTGCGCCAGGCCCAGCGTGTCCGTCGGGGAGAATGGCATGGGCCGGACATCGCTGATCTGATCGCCGAGAGCCGGGCTCAACGCACAGAGGAAATCCGCCATGCCTTCGGTAGTCGTTGACGCCAGCCTGGTATTGAGGCTGGTTATTGACGAACCCGGCAGCGTCGCCGTCCAGGCCCTGTGGGAAGCCTGGAAAGAGAACCGCACTTTTATCGCGGCCCCAACTCTGCTCATTTACGAGGCTGTTAACGGACTTCACCGGGCATGGAAAGGGGGGTGGTTGACCGTCGATGAAGTCAAAGAGAGCATCACCCTCCTCATTCGCTTCCCCATCCACTACTACAGCCCTCAGGAACTGGCCGACCGGGCCGCTCAACTGGCCCGAGATTTCCAACTGGAAGCGACCTACGACACGTTCTACCTGGCCCTGGCGGAAATGTTGAACTGCGAATTCTGGACGGGCGACAGACGGCTATACAATGCCGTGCAACGGAAGGCAAAATTCGTGCATTCTATATGGGAGGGGGCTTCCCCATAGCCTGACTCAGAGTACTCCCTGACTACCACCAATAGCCCCAGCAGCAGCCCCACCAGCAGGTGGACGTTGTTGACGTAGAGGTTATCAAAGAGGTGATGGACGCTCAGTTGGGTCCAGGCCCCCAGTAGCCCCACGGCCACCCCCCGTGCCAGGCCAGAGGCGCGGCGGGTCGCCCGCCAGGTCTGCCAGAAGACCCATCCCCACAGGAACAGGTACACCGTCAGGCCCAGCAGACCCGTCTCCGCCAGCATGTTCAGGTAGATGTTGTGGGCGTGCCCCAGGGCGAGGGGCCAGTTGATCAGTGCGAACTCCGGATAAGCCGGCTCGTATCCCCCCAGCCCCACCCCCGTCCAGAAGTGGGCGCGCCACATCTCCACTGCACTCTGCCAGTGGGCCAGCCGTTCTATCACCGCGTAGTTGGCGTTGTTGATGCCCACACCGCGCACATCCTGCAGGCGCACTTCGGCGGCGAACTCCGTCAGGCGGGCGACCACCCGCGCGGGCAACAGGCCGGCCGCGTAGAGGACCAGGAACAGGAGCACCAGCCCGCCCGCCAGGATGAATCCCCAGCGGGCCCGGCGGGGGAGCGCCAGGGCCATCACCACCAGCGCGGCACCGAAACCGATCCAGGCGCCACGGCTCCACGAGGCCACCAGCGCGCCGCCCATCAGCCCGCTCCCGACCAGCAGTAAGCCCGACAGCCACACCGCAGGCGGCTCTTCGCGCGAGGCTCCAGCATGGTCCTCGCCGCGCCGCACGCCGGGGCGTGGTGGCAAACCGTCGGGCTGGTCAGGCAAGGCACTGCAGAGGGTCTTTAAGCCCCGAAGGGGCTTCGCTAATGAGCCCGCCGCTTTCAGCGGCGGGCGGAAATATTCCAGGACCTGCCCTCCCAATGCCCCCACCGTCAGTGCCAGCATCATCCCCATCGTCCCGGCGTAGGGGTTGGGTTGTTCAAAAGTCCCGAAGGCACGGCAGAACTTGGTACCGGGGATGAGAAAGGGCTCCGGTGCTTCGCCCCAGAGAGCGAACTGGTAGAGCCCGACCCCGGCCTGGAAGACGCCCACCGCCAGGATGCCCGCCAGCAGCGCAGGCAGCGCGCGAGGGGTGGCCCGTTCGGCCACCAGCCAGAGGACGAGTCCCATCTCCACCCACTTGACCAGTTCCGGCAGGCCGAAGTCCAGGAAGGAGCCCCGGGCGTTCCACAGAGAGAGGCCCGCCACGCCCAGGAAAGCCATCACGGGCAGGAAGAGCGAGAAGGCCGGGTGCTCCCGTCCGAGGGGCAGGGGCAGGTGTCGGCGAAGCAGGCCGCGCGCCCAGTGGGCCGCCAGTGCCAGGGCGATGAAGAGGTGGCCGACCTGGGCCGGCACCTGGGGGACGTCTCTCTGCAGGTAGGCGCGCAGAAGGCCCAGGAAGATGCCCGCCACCACCCCCACCAGCGGCTCGGCGACCGTCCCCGCGACCAGCGCGGCCAGGCCGACCAGGGCGACCGTCATCGGAAGGGGAAGTCGCGCCATGAGCCAGCCGGTCGCCAGGGCCAGCAGCAGCCCTGCGCCTTCCATGAGCAGTCTCTTTGGCCAGAACGGAAACGGGACACGGGTGTACACGGATCGGTACGGATGGACACCAGTTTGGCTACCTGACACTTTGGATCAAACGAGTCTCCTGCAAAAAGGTCATTTCACCGCCGAGACGCAGAGTACGCAGAGATTATGCTGATGTAGAACTCTGCGCTCTCGGCGTCTCTGCGGTGAGTTTTTGCAGTGAAGTCACGAATGAAAAGAAATAAAATTCGTGCCAATTCGTGAAATTCGTGGCGAATTCCGAAGTTTATCTGCCAACTGCGTAAGTTCTGTCCGTAAAACCCGTGTTTATCCGTGTCCTATTCCAGAATCTGCCGCCACAGGAACCATGCCCCCTTCCGCTCCCCCGGCCCCTGGGGCGCACGGTCGTAGTAGAGGTCAAATACTTCCCCCTCCGCCGTGCGGACGCGGTAGTAATCCCGCCCCACTCCCCAGGTGCCGCGCCGTTCGGCGGCCTTCGCCCGGTACGACCCCCGCTCCTTCACGTAGAAGGCCTGGGTCTTGCCGCGCAGGCGGTAGTCGTGCCACTCCTGCAGGACCGCCACCACGCGGTACGTCCGTCCCTCCCAGACGAACCCGTCCGGCGGGCCGGGCCGCTTCTCCAGCGCGGGCGGGCGGTCGTGGATGACCTCTACAGGGACACCGATAAAACGGGCCGGAAGGTCGGAATCCATATTCCCTCATGCAGGCCTGGCGGCCTGCGCTACGTATCCGCAAACCGGTCAGGGCAGGTTGTTACCTGCGGGCAACGGAAAGTGGGCAACCGCTGTAGGGGCAGGGCTTGCCCCTGCCCCGGCCTTTTGCCCCTGCCCCGGCCTTGCCCCTGCCCTGGGGGGCAACCGCAAGGGCCACGCCCCGAAGGGGCTCGCCCCGAGGGGTTGCCCCTACACCCCCCGGTACAATCCGCCGTCCACCAGCAGGCTGATGCCGGTGATGTAGGACGCGGCGGGAGAGGCCAGAAAGGCCACCGCGCGGGCCACCTCCTCCGGGGTCGCCATGCGGCCCAACGGAATGGCGGCGGTGATTTTCGCCTCCTCCTCTTCCACCGTCGTGCCGTTGCGGGCCGCCCGGTCCTGCAACAACTGCACCACCCGCTCCGTCCGGGTCCAGCCCGGGCAGACCGCGTTCACCCGGATGCCGTCCGGCGCCAGTTCGTCGGAGAGGGTCTTGACCAGCCCGACGACGGCCATGCGCAGGCTGTTGGAGAGAATCAGATTGGGCAACGGTTGCTTCACGCTGACGGAGGTCATCGCCACAATGGAGCCGCTCCGCTGGGCCCGCATGGTGGGGATGACGGCGTGGCAGAGGCGGACGACGCTCATCAGGGTGAGTTGGACGGCGGCCTCCCAGTCGGCGGGAGTCAGTTCCAGGAAGCGGCCCGGTGGGGGGCCTCCGGCGTTGGTCACCAGGATGTCTATGCGGCCGAAGCGGGCGCGGGCGGCCTCCACCACCCGCTCCACCCCCGTCGGGTCGGCGACGTCAGCGGGGACGGCGACGACTTCGGCGCCGGTGGCCGCGCGAATGGCCTGCGCGGCGGCCTCCAGTGGGCCCTCCTGGCGGGCGCAGATGACCACCCGCGCGCCCTCCCGCGCCAGTTCAGCGGCCACCGCCCGGCCCAGCCCCCGGCTGGCGGCCGTCACAATTGCGACTTTGCCCTGCAATCCCAGGTCCATCGGATACCCCCTATGGTAGGACAACTGCTCGCAGTTGTCCTACAATGCCCTTGCGATTTCTGGTGATCTGTGTTATAATATTTCCCAGCAAGCCAATCTGAGAGCGAGCAGACCCCCCGTTTCTCTTCCCCTCCTGCTTCTGTCTGACCTCTCCGAAAGGGCTCCGCTATACCCAAAAGAAAGGAGCATAATGTACAATAAACGTGCCATATTGGCAGGAGCGGCCATCCTGTTGCTGGCCACGCTGGCCTGCCTGTCCACG
>JAPYWT010000181.1 GCA_028276215.1 Thermoflexus sp.
GCCGGGATTGACGACCAGGTGCTCCTGAAGTCCGATGGTTTCCCCACCTACCACCTGGCCGTCGTGGTGGACGACCACTATATGAAGGTGACCCACGTCATCCGGGGGGATGACTGGGTGCCCAGCACGCCGAAACACGTCCTGCTGTACCAGGCCATGGGGTGGGAGATGCCCGTCTTCTGCCACGTCCCGCTGGTGACGATGCCCGGCGGCAAGAAACTGGCCAAGCGGGAGGGGGCCACGTCCATCACGGAGTTCCGGCGGCAGGGCTACCTGGCGGAGGCGCTGCTGAACTTCCTGGCCCTTCTGGGCTGGGCGCCGGGCGAGGGGGAGACGCAGGAGATTTTCAGCCGGGAGGAGTTAATAGAACGGTTTGATCTCTACCGGGTCAACCGGGCCCCGGCGGCCTTCTCCTACGACAAACTGGACTGGATGAACGGGGTCTACATCCGCAGTTTCTCCCCGGACGACCTGCTGGAGCGGCTGCTCCCCTTCTGGCAGGAGGCCGGGCTGGTGCCCGTGCCGTGCCCACCGGAGACGCGCGCCGTCCTGCGGCGCATCGTCCCCCTGATCCAGGAGCGCATCAAGCATCTGACCGATGTGGTGGAGATGACGGACTTCTTCTTCGTGGACATCGCGCCGCCTCCGGCGGAGGCACTGTTGGAGGGAGGCCTGGATGCCGGACGGGCGGCGGAGGTCCTGCGGCGGGCGCGGGAGGTGCTGGCGAATGTGCCCGATTTCAGCGAGGAGTCCATAGAGCCGCCGTTGCGCGCGCTGGTGGCGGAGTTGGGCCTGAACAATCGGCAGGTCTTCGGCCTCATCCGCATCGCCACCACCGGCAAGGCCGTCTCCCCGCCGCTCTTCGGCACCCTCAGCATTCTGGGGCGGGAACGGGTGCTGGCCCGCCTGGAGGCCGCCGAGCGGCAGTTGGAAAGGTGACTGTCCCCTTATCGGGAGGTGAGACATGCCAGGCCCCTTCCCCGGAATGGACCCGTATCTGGAGGACCCGGCCCATTGGCCGGATGTCCATCAGCGGTTGATTACGTACATTGCAGACACCATCGGCCCCCCTCTGCGCCCTCGCTATCACGCCCGCATTGGTGAGCGCGTCTACATCCTGGAACCCCCACACCTCTTCTACCCGGACGTGACGATTATCCGGCAGCCGCTGACGGTGCGGGAGCCTGCTCCGGTCTATGCGGCCACCGCCGAGGCGGAGACCGAGGTCGTGGACTTGCCGGTCCTGGTAACGTTGCCCCCGGTGGAGCACCGGGAGCCCTACCTGGAGATCGTTCACGCTGCCGGGGGCGAGGTGGTGACGGTCATTGAGGTGCTCAGTCCGGCCAACAAGGCCCCGGGGGAGGGCCACCGCCTCTACCGCTCCAAACAGCAGGAACTGCTGGATACCCCCATCCACCTGGTGGAGATAGACCTGCTCTCCTCCGGTCTGCACACGGTGGCGCTGTCGGAGGAAGGGCGCGCCGAACTGCCCCCGCACCGGTATCTCATCTGCGTCCGGCGGGGGCCGGAGCGGCGCCGCTTTGAGGTGTACCCCATCCCCCTGAGCCGGCGGCTCCCCCGGATGCGCATCCCCCTGAAGGAGCCCGACCCGGATGTGGTGCTGGACGTCCAGGCTGTCCTGGACCGCTGCTACGACAACGGCGGGTACGCCGACCTGATAGACTACCGCCGCCCGCCGTCCGCGCCCCTCTCCCCCGAAGAGGCCGCCTGGGTGGACGGCCTCCTGCGCGGGAAGGGGTTGCGGTAGCGCCCTCACCTCTCCCCCCGACGGCGCAGCCGCCGGGGGTGAGGCCCTGCACACAGGAGGTCCCTATGGCCGTAGATACCTGCGAAGTGGTCACCCCCACGCTGGTCTGGTCCCCTGCGGAGACCCTCAGCCCGCGCGTCCGCCGGTTGCGGGACCAGTACTGGAGTTTCTACACCCGCGAGTACACCAACGAGGTCCGCGCCTACACCACCGGCACCCCCTGGGACCACGTCTACTCCCCCTGGAACTGGACCAACGTCCCCGAAATGGCCCTGTTCCTCAACGGCGCGAGGGCCTACCTCCGGGCCGCCGCGACCCCGGTGGACCTGCCCCCCGGTTTCTGGAAGGAGCCGCTGGTGGTGCGGCGGGCCCTCTTCTTCCGGCGGGTGGTGGAGGCGTACCTGCCCGTCCGGATTCTGGAGGAGGAACTCATCGTCGGCTCCCACTTCAACGCGGCTCTCTCCCGCACCCTCACCCGCGCCGAGGCCCGCCAGTTCGCCCGAATGGAGAAGCGCTTCCTGAAGGAGGCGTCCCGGCTGGACCGGCTGGGGGTGGGCAACTGCGGCGCCGTCCCGGGCCACCTGATCCCCAACTACCCCCGCGTCCTGCGGGAGGGATTCCGGGCCATCCACGCGGAGGCCCGGGCGGTGGCGGATGACCCCCGGGCCATGCCGCAGAAGCGCGCGCTGGCCCGCGCGGTCGCCATCTGCGCCGAAGCCGCCCGCGCCTTCGCCGCCCGCTACGCCGCCGAGGCCCGCCGCCTGGCCGCCCAGGAGCCCGACCCCCAGCGGCGCGCGGAACTGGAAGAGATCGCCCGCATCTGCGACAAAGTCCCCTGGGAGCCCGCGGAGACCTTCCACGAGGCCCTGCAGTCCCTCTGGTTCACCCACATGCTGGTCATGGTCGCCGAGAGTTACCCCGGCCCCGGCCTCTCCCCGGGCCGGATAGACCAGTACCTCTACCCCTACTACCGGGCCGACATAGAGGCCGGACGGCTCACCCGTCAGCAGGCGAAGGAACTCCTCCAGTGCTTCTGGATCAAGCCCAACTACGCCTACGACTACCAGGGCTGGGTGGGCAACAACCAGGGCATCAACTCCTCCTTCGGCCAACTGGTCACCCTGGGCGGGATGAACGAGAAGGGGGAGGACGCCAGCAACGAACTGACCGCGCTGATCCTGGACGTCATTGAGGAGATGAACCTGCTGGAGCCTAAGCCCAACGTCCGCCTCCACGCCCGCACCCCCGACTGGCTCCTGCAGAGGGTGGTGGACATGGTCGCCAATGCCCAGGGGAGCCCGTTCCTCCTGAACTTTGACGAGAACTCCATCGCGGGCCTGCGCTGGGAGGGACTGCCAGAGGAGAAACTGTGGGACTACGCCCCCGTAGGCTGTCTGGAGAACACCCTCCAGGGGTGCGACCGCTCCGGGACGGTGGACGTCAACCTGAACATCGCCAAGGCCGTGGAACTGGCCCTCCACGACGGGCGGGACGCCGCCACGGGCGAACAGGTCGGCCCCCGGACGGGCGACCCCCGCACCTTCGCCACCTTTGAGCAGTTCTTTGAGGCCTTCCAGCGGCAACTGAAGGCCATCCTGGAGCAACTGATCGCCGCCAACGACATCGCCGATACCGGTCGGGCCCGCTTTGAGCCCACCCCCTACCTGAGCGCCCTGGTGGACGGCTGTCTGGAGAGCGGGAAGGACATCACCGCGGGGGGTGCCCGCTACAACTTCGTCACCGTGGAGGGGGTCGCCCTGGCGACGGCGGCGGACAGTCTGGCCGCGATCAAGAAACTGGTCTACGACGAGAGGGCCGTGAGTATGGACGAACTCCTCCGCGCTCTGGACGCCAACTTTGAGGGGTACGAGTCGCTCCGCCAGATGCTCCTGCACAAGGCCCCCAAGTACGGCAACGACGACCCGGAGGCCGACGAGATTGCCCGGCGGGTCAGCCAGTTCTGGACAACGGAGGCGTTCCGCCACACCACGCCGGAGACGGGCAAACGGTACCGGGGCGGCTACCTCTCGTGGAACTACTGGGTGGCCTACGCGCCCCGCACCGCGGCGACCCCCGACGGTCGTCGGCGCGGCCAGTTCCTCTCCAACGGCGTCTGTCCGGTCAACGGCGCCGACCGGAACGGGCCGACGGCGGTCATCCGCAGCGTGGGCCGTCTGGGCCTGGAGACGGCGCCCAACGGCGCGTCCCACACGATGAGTTTCTCCCCCAGCCTGCTGCGCAGTCCGGAGAACCGGACCAAACTGGCGGCGCTCCTGCGGGCCTACGGGAAGGTCGGCGGCACCTGCCTGCAACTGAACGTCATCAGCCCGGAGACGCTGCGGGCCGCCCAGCGGAACCCCGACGCCTACCGCAACCTGCTGGTCCGGGTGACCGGCTACAATGCCTACTTCGTCACCCTGGGCAAGGAGATACAGGACGAAATCATCGCCCGCGAGAGCCACGCGCTTTGAAAAATTCACACGAAGACACAAAGACACGAAGAAAGAGTTGATCCTTCGTGTCCTCGTGTCCTGGTGGTTTGACCTGAACCAGTGAGGCCCCCTATGCCCCCGAACTTCTGGGTAGACACAGCGGGCTGGGTTGGCGTCGCCGCCCTGCTGGCGGCCTACGCGTTGGTCTCCACGCGCCGCCTGGAAGGCGATTCGCCCCTCTACCAGGCCCTGAACGCGCTGGGAAGTCTGCTGCTCATCGTGAACTCTGGCTACTACCGGGCCCTCCCCTCGGTGGGCATCAACGTCGCCTGGATTGGCATCGCTCTCTACGCCCTGGCGCGGTACCGCAGACGAAGGCGCGACGTAACTATTCAGCCTCACCCCACCCCCAGCGGCTTCGCCGCTACCCCCTCCCCTCTCCTGACCGAAGGTCAGGAGAGGGGAGGGGGTGCCGCCGCAGGCGGCGGGGAGGGGTGAGGTGTGCCCAGGGAGGACGATTTCAACCGGCGTGAACGTCAGGAGTCCGTATGCCCGAGATTTCTGTTCTGCCCGAACGATGCACCCGCTGCGGCGCGTGCGTGGCCCTCTGTACCGGCCGCGTCTTCCGCCAGGAACCGGACCGGGTCGTCGTCGCCGATGCAGCGGCCTGCTGGCTCTGCGGCCACTGCGTCGCCGTCTGCCCCGCCGACGCCGTTCTCCACAGCGAGTACCCGCTGGAGGACTGCTCGCCCCTGGACCCGACCCGCCTGCCGTCGGCGGAGGCGCTGGAATGGGCCCTGCGCGCCCGCCGCTCCGCGCGCGTCTTCCGGGACCGGCCCGTGCCCCGGGAGGTGGTCCGGGAACTGGTGGATGCCGGCCGGTGGGCTCCCAGCGCCAGCAACGCCCAGCCGGTGGACTGGCTGGCCATAGACGACCCGGCCCGCATCGCCGCGCTCAGTGCGCAGACCGTCGCTGTCTTGGCCCAGACGGCGCGCCTGCTGCGCAACCCCCCGGTCCGCTTCCTGCTGCGCCTGACGGTGGGCGCCGAACAGGTGCGGAAGGGCATGGAGAGTGTGCCGGACTTTGAACGACTGGCCCAGCGCCACGCGCAGGGGGAGGACCCCATTTTCTTCCACGCGCCCGTCGTCCTCATCGCCCACGTCCCCCGGGACGACTACTTCGGGCGGGAGGACGCCACGTACGCGGCCTACAACGTGATGCTGGCGGCCGCGCTGCGCGGGCTGGGGACCTGCCACATCGGGTACTTCACCGTGGCGCTGGCCCGCAGCGCGCGCCTGCGGGCCGCACTGGGCCTTCCGCCCGACCGCCGGGCCGTCATCGCGATGGTGCTGGGCTACCCCCGCTACCGGTTCCGCCGCGTCCTCCCGCGCCGTCGGCCCGAAGTGGCCTGGAATGAAGTGGGGCGCGGATAACTCACACAAAGACACAAAGACTCAAAGAAAAAATTATAAAAAATCTTCTTTGTGTCTTTGTATCTTGGTGTGAGCAA
>JAPYWT010000182.1 GCA_028276215.1 Thermoflexus sp.
ATCGCGGCCTGGGACCCCGACCAGGTCTACGTGATTGACTATTTCGGCGACCCGGTCCAGGCGGTGGAAAAACTCCGGGCCGACCCCGTCGCCCGGAACCTGCGGGCCGTGCAGGCCGGGCAGGTCTATGCCTTCCCCAAAGACACCTACAGTTGGGACCAGCCCGACGCCCGCTGGATTCTGGGCCTGCAGTGGCTGGCCTCTCACATCCACCCGGACCGCTTCGCCGACCTGGACATCCTCCAGGAGTTCACGACGTTCTACCGGACCCTCTACCGTCTGGACGACAGCGCGATAGAGGGCCAGTTGCGCCCGCTGCTGCGGGGGTCGCTCCCGTGACCTGGCGCGCGTACCGGACCGGCCTCTCCCTCATCCTGCTGGTGCTTCTGGTCACGGCGGCCATCTCCGTCTTCTTCGGGCGCTACCCCCGACCGGGGTGGCTCCTGCCGGGCCGTCTGCGGGCCGACCCGCTGGCCGCGCAACTGGTCTGGAACCTGCGGCTCCCCCGGGTGGCCGCGGCGGTCCTGGTCGGGGCGGCCCTCTCCGCCAGCGGGCTGACGCTCCAGATGCTCTTCCGCAACCCGCTGGTGGAGCCGGGCTTCCTGGGCGTCTCCCAGGGGGCGGCCTTCGGCGCGGCCTTCTCCATCCTGTACCTGAGCCGTTCGCCGCTGGCAATCCAGGCCAGCGCCGCCGCGTTCGCCCTGCTGGGCCTCTGGCTGACGTATTTCCTGGCCGGGCACCTCCGCTACGGCGGCTGGATTCTGCGCATGGTCCTGGCCGGGATTGCCGTCTCGGCCCTCTTCTCCGCCGGGGTCGGGATGCTCAAGTACCTGGCGGACCCGCTGACCCAACTGCCGGAGATCACCTTCTGGCTGCTGGGTGGGCTGTGGAGCACCCGCTGGCAGAACTTTCTACCCATTCTGCCGGTCAGCGCTCTTGCCCTGGTGGTGCTCTTCCTGGCCCGCTGGCGGATGAACGTGCTCTCGCTGGAGGAGGAGACGGCCTTCTCCCTGGGCGCCGCGCCGGGGCGGGAGCGGGCCCTCCTCCTGCTGGCCGCCGTCGGGGCGACCGCCGCCGTCGTCTCCCTGGCCGGGACCGTTGGCTGGGTGGGGCTCATTGTCCCCCATCTGGCCCGACGGTTCTTCGGCGCCGACGCCCGCCGCGCGCTCCCGGCCTCTCTGCTCCTGGGCGGCCTCTTCGTCCTGCTCTGCGACGACCTGGCCCGCACCGTCACCGCAGGCGAAGTCCCGCTGGGCATCCTCACCTCCCTCTTCGGCGCGGCCGCCTTTCTGGTCATCCTGACCCGGTTCGGGATCAAATAAACCACGAAGGACACGAAGGACACGAAGGTTTTGTCGGCGCAGGCCGACAACCGGCACGAAGTGCCCAGAGAGGGCGATTTCAATCGGCTGAAAAATGACCCATCATCCCATCCTTTCCCTGCACAACGTCTGGTTTACCTACCCCAACGGTTCCCGCGCTGTTCTCCAGGACATCTCCCTGGAGGTGCGCCCGGGCACCGTCAACGCCGTCCTGGGGCCGAACGGGGCGGGGAAGAGCACCCTGCTGCACCTGATTCTGGGCCTGTACCCGCCCCAACGGGGGGAGATTCGGGTCGGCGGACGCCCACTCACCGCACACTCCCGCCAGCACCTGAGCCGCCAGATCGCCCTGGTCCCCCAGCGGGAGCACATCCCCTTTGAGTTCCGCGTCCTGGAATACGTCCTTCTGGGCCGGACTCCGCACCTGGACTTCCTGCAGATGCCCGGCCCCGAGGACGTCCGGGCCGCCCGGCGCGCGCTGGAGCAACTGGGCATCGCCGACCTGGCCGACCGGCGTGTCTCCGCCCTGAGCGGCGGCGAGCACCAGTTGGTCCTCATCGCCCGCGCCGTCGCCCAGGAGACCCCCATCCTGCTCTTGGACGAGCCGACGGCCCACCTGGACCTGGCCAACCAGCGGCGCATCCTGACCCTGCTGCGGGGTCTGGCCGGGCAGGGCAAGACCGTCCTCTTCACCACCCACGACCCCGATACCGCGCTGGCGGTGGCGGACGAGTGCGTCCTGATGCGGGCCGGGCGCATCCTGCATCAGGGCCCGGTGGCCGACGTCCTGACCACCGAGAAATTGACCCAGACCTACGAGACCCCCCTGCGCGTCCTCCCGGTGGACGGCACCCGGGTCGTCCTGCTGGATTTTGCACCTCAATGAGGCCGCATGCGTGTCAAGTCAAATTACGTGAGTAAACGCGACCGCTTGCCTGAAACGACAATTGGTGTATAATACATAATACTCAAAGAAGCAGCCACAGATGCTGGGACTAAAGGGGGCGGGGGGCTGTCCATCGGGCTGACACCGAAGCACAAGGCTCGTGGGCAGGAAACAGAATGGCCGAAAAAATTCGCTATCCACGTCTCTTTCGGGCTTTCTCCTGGACATTACTGGCCATCGGACTGGCTCCCCTGATCTTTCTCACCCGCGCGACGCCTCCGGAGAACTGGTTCCCCCTGGCCGTTTTCCTCCCCCTGGTTCTGGTCGCAGACCGTTTCGCCATCCTGATGCCAGGAAATGTCTATCTCTCCCTGGAGACCACGTTCCATCTGGCCTGTGCGCTGATTTATAGCCCGGTGATGGCGGCGTGGTTGGCGGGCATCAGCGCCTTTATCAGCGAACTGGTCATCTTCCGCCGGTTGCCTGATTTCGCGGCCCGCACTGCCGGGATGTACATTGTGATGTGGCTGGTCGGCGGGGCCGCGTACAACGCCCTGGGAGGAGCAGTCCCCCTGAACCGACTGGCAGGGCCCGAACTGGGATACGCCCTGTTGCTCTTCCTGACGGTCACCGCCGTGAACTACGGGGTGATGGCGATAGACAGTTTCCTGCGCGGCACCTCCTTTTCTGACTACATGTTCCGGGTCGCCCCGCGCATTGTGATGTTCAAGGCGGCCTTCGCCCCCTTCGGAATTTCTGGAGCCGTTACCTACACCGCTTTCGGCCCCATCGGCGGCCTCTTCGTCGCCCTCGGTTTCCTGACGGCGACCGTGGCCGTTTGGGGATTGCAACAGGTTTCGGAACAACTGCAGCAGCGGATGGCAACATTAGACCTGCTCAACGAAATTGGGCAGACCATCAGTTCCTCGCTGGAAATGGAGCCGCTCCTCAACCTGATTTACGAGGGGACGAGCCGGTTGATGGATGCGAGCAATTTCTGGATCGTCCTCTACGACCGGGAGCGGGGAGAAGTGTGCTATGAGTTAATCTACGATCAGGGGCAACGGTTCCCGCCGGAACGGCTCCCATATGACCCCACCCGCTTTCTCTCGGCATACGTCATAGAGCGCCGTGAACCTCTCTTCCTTTCCACCCAGGAAGAGGTCCAAAAGGTGCCCATCTATCTGGAGACTACGGGGTCCGGGCGGTGCCCGGAATCACTGATCGCCGTACCTCTTCTCTTCCGGGGGCGCGCGGTTGGCGCGATCTCGGTGCAGAGTTACGAACCCTACGCTTTCCGTCGGGAGGACCTGGAAATCCTGATGATGATGGCCACTCAGGCCGGGATCGCACTGGAGAATGCCCGCCTGTTCCAAGAGGTGGAGGCCAGTCAACAATATCTACGGGCAATCCTGGATAGCGTGGACTACGCCGTCATGGTGACCGATCTGAACGGACAGGTGCGGCTGGCGAATCGGACAACGGAGAACGTTTTCGGCGTCCACGAGTCGGAAATCATCAACCGCCCCCTCGCCGACGTCATCGGCCATCAGAGTCTGCGCGAGGTTGCCGAACGGATCACCCGGGGAGAAGTGACAGGGCGGGAAAGCATTCAGGTCTCCCTGAGCGACGACCGGATTATGGCCACTCAGGTGGCTCCGATCCTGGATGCCCAGGGAGAGCGGGTGGGATATGTGCTGGCCATGGCCGATGTCACCGCCCTGCACCGGCTGAGCCAGTTGAAATCCCAGGTCATCCGGATCGCCTCCCATGACCTGCGCAATCCCCTGCAACTGGCCGGTGGCTTCTTCCACATTCTCCTGGAAGAACTCCCCCCGCTGACGGAAATGCAGGCCAATCTGGCTCAGCGGATTACCCATCACCTGAAGACAATGGAGCGACTCATTGACGAGTTGCTGGAACTGGAACGGGTGGAAATCTCCGCGGAGCGCCCGGAGGAACTCCTGGATATGGGACTGTTGGTCCAACAGGCGGCGAGCGAATATCGCTGGCAGGCAGAGATGAAGGGATTGCGATTCTGGACCGAGGTCACCCAGGACATTTCACCCGTACGGGGCAATCATCGGATGCTCCTCCAGGCGATTGGCAATCTCCTGGACAACGCGATCAAATACACTCCCGAAGGAGGGACCATCACCCTGCGCCTGTGGGAGGAGGGCGGAGAAGTCATTCTCACGGTAAAAGACACGGGGGTGGGTATCCCTCCGGAAGCGCTTCCCCACATATTTGAACACTTCTATCGCGCCCACCAGCCCGGAACAGAGCATGTCTCTGGAACGGGGCTGGGCTTGAGCCTGGTCCAGAGCATTGTTCGGGAACACCGCGGGCGAGTCTGGGTGGAGAGCGAGGGGGTACCCGGGAAGGGCTCGTTATTTGGCATCGCCCTGCCTGCCGCCAGGGAGCAGCCGGAAAGATATCCGGTTGACTTGCCAGATCAAGAAAATATGGTACAATAATCCCACCTTGGGGGCTCGTCTAAGGGTAGGACAGCAGACTCTGGATCTGCGTGTGGGGGTTCGAATCCTCCGCCCCCAGCCTGTATGGTCAGAGGCGCGCAGGGCCCTATCCCTGCCACACAGAAATGGCGGGCCGCCTCGCTGGCGTGAGGCGGCCCCTTTGTTTCACGGGCCACACACAATGCGCCTCAACAAGCCAGTTGCACGTTGGGGCGTAACTATTCAGGTTTCCTCACCCCACCCCCGCCGCCTGCGGCGGCAGCGGCGAAGCCGCTGGGGGAGGGGTGAGGCTGAACAGTACGTTGGGGCAAAGGGGAGTATCATCACCCTGAATTCAGGCCAACCAGGAGGGAGCGATGAGCATTCTGGTCACCGGCGGCGCCGGCTACATCGGTAGCATCGTCGTGGAAGAACTGATCCGCAAAGGGTACCAGGTGGTCGTGCTGGATAACCTCTATACCGGCCACCGGGCCGCCGTCCACCCCCAGGCCACCTTTGTCTACGGGGACCTGGCCGACCGGCAGACCGTCCGCACCGTCTTTGAGACCTATCCCATAGACGCGGTGATGCACTTCGCCTCGTACACGCTGGTCGGCGAATCCATGGAGTTGCCCTTCAAGTACCTGGGGGAGAACGTCACCAACGGGCTGAACCTGCTGCAGGAGGCCGTGGCTCACGGCGTGCGCCGGTTCATCCTCTCCTCCACGGCCAATCTGTTTGACCGGCCGAGACGGATTCCGATAGACGAGGAAGAAGACATCGTCCCCGGCAGTCCCTACGGGGAGTCCAAGAACCTGCTGGAGCGGATTCTCTTCTGGCTGGACCGTATCTACGGTTTCCGGTACGCGGCGCTGCGGTACTTCAACGCCGCCGGGGCTTCCCCTTCGGGCGAACGGGGGGAGGACCACGACCCGGAGACCCACCTGATCCCGCTGGTCCTGCGGGTGGCGCTGGGACTGGAG
>JAPYWT010000183.1 GCA_028276215.1 Thermoflexus sp.
GGCGGCTGCTGTCCTCACCCCTCCCCCTGCCGCCGAAGGTGGCGGGGGTGGGGTGAGGCCCGAAGAGCGGGACGTCACCTGGGAGTGGCCGCGCGTGGGGGTTTTCCTCTGCGACCACCGCGGGGAAATCGGCGAGGTCATTGATCTGGAGGCGGTCGCGGACCACATCCGCGCGCTGCCCAACGTCGCGCGGGCCCAGGTGTTGGGGGACGGTTTCTCCCGCCAGGGGCTGGAAGAGATTGCCTGCATTGTGCGGGAGGAGCGGCTGAACCGGGTTGTCCTGGCCGGATACACCGACATCCGCCGGACGGAGGCCTACCACGAGATGATGGCCCAGGCCGGTCTCAACCCCAACCTGCTGGAACTGGTCAATCTGCGGGGGGAGGTCGCCGGGGCGCACGCTCGCAATGGGAAGGTGGCCACGGAGAAGGCCCGGGAACTGGTGGCGATGGCGGTGGCCGGCGCGGTCCGACGGGAGCCCTTCCGGCCGTCAGCGGAGCCCTTGAGCCGGAGGGTACTGGTGGTCGGCGGCGGGCTGGCCGGGATGACCGCCGCGCTCACGCTGGCCGATCTGGGGTATTCCGCCGATCTGGTGGAGCGGACGGATGCGCTGGGTGGCCAGTTACGGGACCTGCATCTGGTCCTGGGCGGCGGTGACCCACAGGCGGCGCTGACGTCGCTCCTGGAGCGATTGGGCCGGGAGCCACGGGTCCGGGTGCTCCTGCGGACCGAGGTGCGGGCCGTCTCGGGCCGGCTGGGCCAGTTCCGCGCCCGTCTGGTCGGGCCGGAGGGGGAGCAGGAGGAGACGTACGGGGCGGTCATCGTCGCCACGGGCGGCCGCGAGGTCGTCCCCACGGAGTACCTCTACGGCCAGGACTCCCGGGTTGTGACCCAGCGGGAACTGGAGAAGATGCTGGCGGAGGGGAAGGAAGTCCCGTCCGACGTGGTGATGATCCAGTGCGTGGGGTCGCGGGAGCCGGGGCGGCCGTACTGCAGCCGGATTTGCTGCACGAAGGCGGTGGTGAACGCGCTGGCGATCAAGGAACGGAACCCCAACGCGCGGGTGACCGTCCTCTACCGGGAGATGCGGACCTACGGGTTCCGGGAGGACGCGTACCGGCTGGCGCGGGAGAAGGGCGTGGTGTTCCTGCGGTATGAGTTGCCGGATAAGCCGCAGGTGACGGCGGGGCCGGAGGGCCTCACCGTCCGGCTGGTGGAGCCGATTGCCGGGCAGGAGGTGGTGCTCCCGGCGGGGCTGCTGGTCCTGAGCACGGGGATTGAGCCCAACGACAATCGGGCGCTGGCGGAGGCGCTGGGGGTGCCGGTGGACGCGTACGGGTTCTTCCGGGAGGAGCACCCGAAGATGCGGCCGCTGGACTTCACCCGGCGGGGGATTTTCGTCTGCGGGCTGGCCCACTCGCCGCGCGCGGTGGACGAGACGGTGCTGATGGCCCGGGGCGCGGCGATGCGGGCGACGGCGCTGCTGGCCCGGGGGCAGGTGGAGGTCGTCCGGACGGTGGCGCGGGTGAACACCCGGCTCTGTTCCGCCTGCGGGCTCTGCGTGGAGGCGTGCCCGTATGGGGCGCGGGTGCTGGAGCCGGGCGGGCCGTACGCCGAAGTGATAGAATTCCTCTGCCAGGGCTGCGGCGTCTGTGCGATGGTCTGCCCGAACAAGGCCACCCAGCAAGTCGGCTACGCCGTGCGCCGGGTGTATGAGATGGTGGATGCGGTGGTGTAGATTCACCGCAGAGGCGCAGAGGGCGCGGGGAATTTGAAGTTTCTTTTTACGAATGGCAGTTCCGGTACCGTCGGGGGCGGGTTGTGTTGTGATGGGAGGGAGGAATATGGTGACCAGAGTGCCGCGCATATCCGATGATTTGCTGGTAGAAGTGGAATGCCTGGAGCCCGAAGAGCAACTCTACTTGCTGGAATATCTGGCAGGATTGGTGCGTCGGCGGTTAAGGGAGCCCGGAGGGCGCTCTCTTCTGGAACTTCAGGGCCTGGGTAAAGAGGCCTGGGTGGGGGTGAACGCTCAGGAATATGTGGATAGGGAGCGGGAAGCGTGGAGTGGATAGATGCTCTGGAAGGCAAAGTTGTTGGGTTGGATACTGCTCCGCTGATTTATCTGATTGAGGAGCATCCCGTGTATCTGCCGCTGGTACGCCCTTTTTTTGAGGCGGCAGATAGGGGAAGATTAAGTTTTGTGACCTCAGTTGTCACTCTGTTGGAAGTTCTCGTGCACCCAATCCGGCAGGGTAGAGAAGAACTGGCTCGCAAATATCGGGACATCTTGCTGGGATCTGCCAACCTGAATGTAGTACCTGTTTCTGCTCGTGTCGCAGAAGAGGCTGCCCGTTTGCGGGCCCTTTATCATCTGCGTGTACCCGATGCGATTCAACTCGCGGTAGCAAAAGGGGATGGAGCGACCGCCTTCCTGACAAATGATAGGCGATTGGCCGTTGTACCAGGCATTCGCATACTTGTGTTGGATGAGTTGATTGGAAGTTGAGTAGAGGTGGAACATCGGTTATGAAATCGCGTTAGGAGGTCTTATGACCCATAAACCTGCTGCACTGGTCATCGGCGCCGGGATCGCCGGCATTCAGGCCGCGCTGGATATCGCGGACGCCGGTTTCCCGGTCTATCTGGTGGAACGGGAGCCCAGCGTGGGGGGCCGGATGGCCCAACTGGATAAAACTTTCCCCACCCTGGACTGCTCGTCCTGCATTCTCACGCCCAAGATGGTGAGCGTGGGCCAGCACCCGAATATTGAGTTGATGACCTACTCCGAGGTCGTCGCGGTGGAGGGGGAGGCCGGCGCGTTCCACGTCACCATTCGGAAAAAGCCCCGCTACGTGGAGGAGGACATCTGCCGGGGGTGCGGGCTCTGCGCGCAGGAGTGCCGGATGCATGGGCGGGTGGTGGATACGTTCAACCAGGGCCTGGGCAAGCGCGCCGCCATTTACGTCCCCTTCCCCCAGGCGGTGCCCCTGGTCTACACCGTGGACCCGAACGCCTGCCTCTACCTGACCCGGGGCGTCTGCGGCAAGACCTTCAAGTGTAAGGACGCCTGTCCCACTGGCGCGATCAACTTTGAGCAGAAGGAACGGTTCGTTGAGGTGGACGTGGCGGCGATCATTGTTGCCACCGGCTTTGACCTGATAGACCCGCGCACGAAGCCGGAGTTCGGCTACGGCGTCTATCCCAACGTCATCACCGGTCTGGAGTTTGAGCGGCTCTCTTCGGCCTCGGGCCCGACGGCGGGGAAAATCGTCCTTAATGGGAAGGAACCCCAGGACGTGGTCTTCATCCACTGCGTCGGCTCCCGGGACCCGCATACGGGGGTCCCGTACTGCTCCCGGATTTGCTGTATGTACACTGCCAAACACGCGCACCTGGTTCGGGACAAACTGCCCAATGCCCGGATTACCGTATTCTACATTGACATGCGGGCCTTTGGGAAGGGGTACGAGGAGTTTTACGACCGGGTAAAGGAGGAGCGGGTGTTCTACCGACGGGGAGAGCCGTCGGAGGTGTACCGGCGGGGGGACCGGCTGGTGGTGCGGGCGGAGGACTCGCTGCTGGGCCGGACGGTGGAGGTGGAGACCGACCTGGTGGTGCTGGCGACGGCGGTGGTCCCTCGGGCCGATACGCCCGCGGTGGCCCAACTGCTGGGGCTGGCCTGTTCACCCGACGGCTTCTTCCAGGAGGCGCACCCCAAGTACCGACCGGTGGAGAGCACACGGCCGGGGGTCTTCCTGGCGGGTTGTTGCCAGGGGCCGAAGGACATCCCGGATACCGTCGCGCAGGCAAAGGCCGCAGCGGCCTCCGCGTTAGTATTGCTGAATCAGGCAATGGCTGGCAGGCCATAGGATGTCGGTTGGCGCTGGGTGGTTACTACGAAATCCGAGGGGTCAATTACGGCCTGAAGGAGATGGGGGAAATATGCCAGTCCAAAGTCGGGTGGAAACCCTCTATCGTCCCAGTTACGTGATCGGGGCAGACGGTGAGCCGACGGCAGTACTTGTGGATATTGCTACCTGGCAGGCCCTGATCCGGCGGCTGGAAGAGATGGAGGATGCAGAAATCTTGAGGGAATATGCCGAGGATTTGGCTAGGTTAGCCAGGGGCCAGCGTCCCGCGGGGTGGAAGTCCTGGGAAGAGTTTGAGGCCGAATTAGACGCGATGGAGGATGCGTCCGGTGAAGTACCTGGTTAAGGTCTCGCCTGCGGCCCAGGCGGAGATTCGGAAGTTGCCCGGACACATTCGCCAGCGGGTACGGGAGGCCATTCGCTCTCTGGCGGAGGATCCCCGGCCCCCACGAAGCAAGGCGTTGGCCTTTTCACTGCCGGATGCCGAGGCACGACGGTTGCGCATAGATCGCTGGCGCATTATCTACGCAGTGGTGGAGTCCGGGGACATCCGGATGGTGGCGGTTCTGGCAGTACGACAACGTCCACCTTATGACTATCGCGATCTACCCGAACTTTTTGCAGAAATATAGGGAGGCATAATGCTCATGGACATCCAGCAACACGCACGGGAACTCGGACTGGGTCTGGACCTCTTCAGTTGCATCCAGTGCGGGAAGTGTACGGGTGGGTGTCCCGTTTCCATAACGACCGCGCTGAACGTCCGCTCGCTGGTCTACGGCGCGCTGATCGGTGACATCGCAGGGCCGGTCCACCGGGAGGAACTCTGGGACTGCACCTGCTGCTTCACCTGTGTGGAGCGCTGTCCCAAAGACGTTCGCCCGGCGGAGGTCATCATCGCCCTGCGCAGTCTGCTGGTGGAGGAGGGGAAGGTCCCCGGCACCATTGGCAACGCGCTGATGGGCATCTTCCGCCAGGGCAACCCGCTCGGCTACGCGCGGGAGGACCGAACTGCCTGGATGGACGGGCTGGACGTCAAACCGGCCCAGGAGGGCTGCGAGACGCTCCTCTTCACCTGCTGCAGTTCCGCCTACGACATCCGCGCCCAGGCGGCGACGAAGGCGCTGGTGCGGGTGCTGAAGGCCGCGGGGGTGGATTTCGGCCACCTGGGCACGGAGGAGACCTGCTGCGGCAACGAGGTGCGCCGGGTGGGGGAGATGGGCCTCTTTGAGATGCTGGTGGAGGAGGGGAAGCCGCTGCTGGAGGAAGTCGGCGCAGCGCAGATGGTGACGACATCGCCGCATTGCATGAACACCTTCCGCCACGAGTACAAACTGGGGATGGACGTGCTCCACTACACCCAGTTGCTGGCCCGTCTCCTGGAGCAGGGGCGGCTGAACCTGAGCGGGCGGGTGGAGAAAATCGTCACCTACCACGACCCGTGTTTTCTGGGCAAGCAGAACAAGATTTTTGACGAGCCACGGGAGGTCCTGAAGGCCATTCCGGGCGTGAAGTTTGTGGAGATGGACCGGATTCGGGAGCGGAGCCTCTGCTGCGAGGGCGGCGGCGGACGGATGTGGTTTGAGGGCACCAACACGGAGGGGCGGCTGGCCTTCCAGCGGGTCCAGGAGGCCGCCGATACCGGTGCCGAGATTCTCGCTGTCGCCTGCCCCTTCTGCATGGCGATGCTGGACGACGCAGTCAAGGTGAAGGGGCTCTCGGAGCGACTGAAGGTGATGGACATCGCCGAGTTGGTGGCGATGGCGTTATAG
>JAPYWT010000184.1 GCA_028276215.1 Thermoflexus sp.
CGGACGCGCTGGAGAGCCTCCAGGCCGGAAGTGGCCGTGGTGACCCGGAATCCCTCCAGTTCCAGGTTCATGCGCAGGAAACGGAGGATTTTTTCCTCATCATCCACGATGAGGATCAGGGGGCCAGCAGACTTCTTGCTGCTCATTTTATTCCCGTACGAAGGTCACCAGTTTCTCTTCCTCGCCGGTGGGCAGAATCTCCACGCAGTGAATCCGGTGCCAGGGCAGAATGAGGGAGCGGACTTCAGGGAGCAAATAGTTCACTTCCCGGCCATCCCGTCGGCGGGGGTTCTCACAGACCAGGAACTGGTCGGTGGGCTCCGGGATGCGATCAATCTCAGCCACAATGGGGTCTTCGTTCATCATATGGATCAGAACGGTCATCGGCATTCGGAGCCTCCTGGGGTGAGAGTGGTCGTCATACAGGGTAAATCCGTACAGGATAAATCCTGTGCTACGGCTGCTGCGATTCGGTGCAAACGGTGATGTGGAGGCGCAATCGGCCCAACTGGAGTTCGGCCTCTCTGGGCAAAGGATAGGGCAGGTAGGGAGTCAGGCGCTGGCCATTCAGGAAGGTGCCGTTGGCGCTTCCCACGTCCTCAACGTACATTTTTCCTTCCCGCTGGACGATTTTGGCATGGCGACGGGAGACGCCCATCTCCAGCCCTCGCTCCGCCCCCAGGTCCAGATGGGGGAAGATGCCGTGGGTGGGGTCCAGCCGCCCCAGCAAGAGTTCAGGAAGAGCGGGAAGGACAATCTCCCGCCCGGTATCCACAATCCGTACCCGGATGACGGGCGGCGCCTTCTCCCGGTCATTGCCGGGCACCTCGGTCTCCCAGGTCGCCGCCCGCGGCGCGGACAGTTCATCGGTGGGAAATGGCTCCGTCCGCAGTGTCTTCCCGGAAGGAAGATAGACACCGCACTCACTGCAAAAGAGAGTGCCCAACCGATGTTTCTTACCGCAAGACGGACACTCTATCATGGCCCCCTCCTATCTCAGTCCCAGGCCCCGGGTCCCATAGCGAATGGTCTTCTGCCCCTTGCTGGACATCTGGCCTCCCTGAGCGATACGACTGGCCTCCAGCAGCGCCACGTGTGCCAGTTCCGCCTCCCCCATATCCAGCAGGCGGGTCGCAATCGTTTCCAGCCGTCGCCGGGCATCTTCTATCTGGCCGGTATCCAGGGCTTTCCAGACCTGCTCCTGCATCCGGAAAATGGTGAGTCGGCTGAGGACGTTGACCAGAGCCGGGGGGACGGGCTCTTCTACGGCTTCAGGGACGAACTCCCGTTCCAGGTCAAAAATCAGCCGCTCCTGCCGGTTAAAGGTGGGAATATGGGCGCTCATCTCCAGTTGGAGCAGGGGGTGGAACCCCGGCCGGCTTTCCCGAACGACAATCTCAAAGAGGACCTGCGTGGCCTTTCCGGCCAGCAGATTGCCCAAATGGTATACTCCTCCTTCCGAAGTGAGACGTTCTATAGGGGGTGCACTCCGGAAGCAGTTTTCCACCCACGCCCGTTCG
Organism: Thermoflexus sp.; assembly: GCA_028276215.1. Taxonomy (GTDB): domain Bacteria; phylum Chloroflexota; class Anaerolineae; order B4-G1; family DUEL01; genus SpSt-77. The sequence goes on from JAPYWT010000184.1 coordinate 1,521, forward strand.
GTCGTGCGAACCGTCAGGGTGACATCGCGGGCCAGCAGCATCGTCAGCCGCTGAACCAGTTCCCGCATCACCCCGCGAACCTGCTGGGGATAGGCGATGTAACTGGAGGTCCCGCCGGTCTGACGGGCCAACTGGTCCAGAAAGGCGTCGTTCCAGTCTTCGCCGATACCCAGCACGCTGATTTCAATCCCTTCCAGCCCGGCCCGACGGGCCTCCGCCAGGCACTGCTCCTCGTCCCCATATGTCCGCCCATCGGTCAGCAGAATCAGATGGCTGAGGGTATCCTTTCTGTGGTGACGCCGGATTTCCTCCAGGCCGGCCTGTAACCCCTTCAGGATTTCCGTTCCCCCACTGGCCCATATGGAGGAAATACGGGCGTGAATCCGCAGCGGATCGGTCAGCGGCTGGCTGGGATACATCACCGTAGCCCGGTCGTTGAAGGCGACCACCCCGACCATATCCTCTTTCGTCAACTCGTCCACAATCTGGTGGGCCGCCGCCTTGACATGGTCCAGCCGGTCGCCGTCCATAGAGGTGCTCTGGTCAATGACCAGGCACAGGTTCAACGGGACCCGTTTGAAGGCGGTCTTTCCGGACGGTTTCAGGTCCACCAGGAGATAGAGCATCTGCTCCTCGGGCAGGGCCTGAAGTTGCTGGCGGCTGACCAGGATGTCCCAGGCCAGAGCCACGTTCAGGTCTTTCCCCCGCTCCGCCCGCCGCCGGTCATAGGCCTGCCGACGGGCCAGGTCGCCCAGAACCCGGTACGCTTCCTGGACCTCCTGGAATCGCTCTGCGGAGGCCTCTTCGGACCCGCTATCGGGATGAAACCGGCGGACTAACTTGCGGTACGCATGCCGAATCTCCTCCTGGGTGGCCAGCGGGGAGACTCCCAGAACAGCGTACAAGTCCTTTTCTTCCTCACGCATGCTCATCTCTCCAGCAGGTGCACTTCCGACCCGGCGATTTCCGGAGGAGCCGCGAGGATAACGCTGATGTTGTCCTTTCCTCCAGCCTGATTGGCCTTCTCCACAAGGGCATCACACGCCTCTTGCAGGGAAGAGGATGTGGTCACAACGTGGGCGATTTCTTCTTCGCTCACCATCTCCCAAAGTCCATCGGAGCAGAGCAGGAGAACCCCTCCCGGCGGTATGTGGCAGAAAAATGTATCCACCTCCAGTGGCCCTCTTTGCCCCACCGCGCGATAGAGCACGTTTCGTTGCGGGTGATGGGCCGCCTCTGCCACGGTCATCTGGCCCAGTTCTATCATAATATCCACGAGGGAATGGTCGCGGGTAATCTGACTGCAACCTTCGGGCGAGATCAGGTAAGCCCGACTGTCTCCGACGTTCGCGATGTACGCCTGGTTTCCCAGGACCAGGGCGCACAGGAGCGTGGTCCCTCCTCCCGGCACGCGCTCGGTGACCAGTTCGTTGGCCTTCTGAAAGGCTTCCGTCAGCAGTTCTTTCAGCGAAGGCTCACTGGCGCTGTGCTCGCGCAGGGGAAGCGGGGTCAGGCAGGCCTGCAGGATGTGCCGGGCGGCTGTACGGGCCGCCAGCGCACTGGCAACCTCGCCCGCGAGGTGTCCACCCATCCCGTCGGCCAGGACCAGGAGGGCGGTGGGCAGGGTACTGTGATAACCCGCCTGTTCCAACTCCACCACCAGTACGGTATCCTCGTTATGACCCCGTTGCCGCCCGACATCGGTGGCCCATCCCACCTCCAGCCGGGGGCGCGGAGGGATAGCCCCCGCTGGCGGGGCCGGCGCAGAGGGGGCGGGGGGACCCTCTTCACGGGGTTCTGCCCGCCGAAAGCGACCCAACCAGGATTTCCAGTTTGGTTTCATATAGGAACCACGTTTGTAGGACAACTGCTCGCAGTTGTCCTACTACCTAAATCGGCAGCGCGTACACGTTGTGGTCCAGCGACCCGACGTAGACGATGTCGTTCGCCACGCGGGGGCTGGAGACAACGGGGCCGCCGGTCTGGAACCGCCAGCGCAACTGCCCCGTCTGGGCGTCCAGCGAATAGACGTACCCATCCACCGACCCGACGTACACCGCCCCCTGGTAGACAGCGGGGGAGGAAGTGACCTGTCCCCCGGTCCGATACCGCCAGACCAGGTAGCCGTTGGTGGCATCCAGGGCATAGACATGCCCGTCGGCGGAGCCAATGTACACCGTCCGCTCCGTGACCGCCGGGGAGGAGACAACAGGCCCGTCGGTCCGGTACCGCCAGACCACCCAGCCCGCGCGCAGGTCCAGCGCGTAGACGAACCAGTCCTGAGAGCCGACGTAGAGCAGGTCCTGGCTGAGCGCCGGAGACGACGTGATGGCCCGGCGGGCCCGGAACCGCCAGAGCAGGCGGCCGTTGACCCCCACCGCGTGGAGCACCCCCTCCTCATCCCCGACGTAAATGGCATCCGGGCCGGTGGCGGGCGTGGAACGGACCGCTCCCTCTGCCTCCATGCTCCAGGCCATCCGCCCGCTGATCGCGTTGACCGCGTAGAGATGGCGGTCGTCCGACCCGATGAAGACATGCCCGAACTGGACCCGGGGGGAGGAGTAGATGCGCCCTTTGGTCGGGTACGTCCAGAGCAACCGCCCGGTCTCGGCGTTGAGCGCGTACAGGGAGCCGTCGGTAGACCCGAAGAAGAGCCGCCCGTCCGCCACCGCCGGGGAGGACGCAATCCCGCCCCCGGTAGCGTACTTCCAGAGAAACTTCCCCGTTTCGGCGTCCAGCGCGTAGAGGTTGTTGTCGTAGGCGCCGATGTAGAGAACCCCTTCATAGATGCACGGGCTGGAACGGACCTCGTCCTCGCAGGCGAACTGCCAGATGACTTTCAGCGCGTCCGGGCGGACCCCCTCGGGGGCAGGCATATACGCGGTGGCCGCCAGCCCCCGGGCGGACTTCAGGGAGAGCAGGGCCCGCTTCATCTCCTCGGCGGAGCCGAAACGTTTCTGGATGTCGTACTCCAGCGCCCGGTTGATAATCTCCTGCAGTTCGGCCGAAACGGCGGGATTGTATTGATGAATCGGGCGCTTATGGAAGGTGAACGGCGGTTCCAGGCGGGGGTCCTGTTTGGTCAGCAGATGGTGGAGCGTTGCCCCCAGGGCGTAAATATCCCCGCGCGGCTCGGCAATCCCCCGATACTGCTCCGGCGGGGAGTACCCCTCCGTGCCGATCATCGTCCCTTTCTCCCCGCTCTGGAACACTTTCGCAATCCCGAAGTCCACCAGCCGGATCCGCCCCTGATCGTCCAGCATCAGGTTGGAGGGCTTCATATCCCGGAACACGATGGGCTGGGGCTTGTGGGTGTGGAGGTACGTCAGCACGTCGCAGACCTGAATGGCCCACTGAACCACCTGCGCCTCGGGGAAGAAGCCCTCGGTCTCGTTCAGCAGGGCCTCCAGGTCCTTCCCCTGGATCAGTTCGGTGACCAGGTACGCCCGGTCGCCCTCAATGAAGTAGTCGTAGACCTGGGGGATGGCCGGGTGGTTCAGGGTCGCCAGGATGCTGGCCTCCCGCTCAAAGTTCTGCATCATCAACGCCCGCACGCGGGGGTCGGTCGCGGTGTTGATCATTTCCTTCACCGCGCAGAGGCGCTGGACCTTGGAGAAGCGCAGGTCCTGAGCCTTGTAGACGGTGCTCATCCCCCCGGAGCCCAGGACGCCCAGGATGCGGTAGCGGCCCTGGAGAATCGTGCCCTCCGCCAGTTGCCCCGATCCGGGTCGCGCGGGCTCTCCCCGCCGTGCCGAATCGGGGGGGCGGGGAGCCTCCGCCCCGGGCCCCGGAGCGGGTATCCCCGTCAGGCGCGTGCTGCCGACCCGCGCGGCCAGCCCCGGCATCACCCGGGTGCTCAGGTCCTCCTTCGGTGGCGTCCCGGCGCCCTCCTGCGGGTCCTTATCCTGCCCCTGTGCCAATTCCTCTCTCCTTACGGCTAACCGCTGACGGCTGACGGCTCACTGCTAACGGCTCACGGCTAACGGCTCACTGCTAACGGCTCACGGCTAACGGCTAATGTCTCCCCGATCAGCGACCACGGCCCGGCCCAGGTGATGCGCACGACGACCCGCTGACCCGTCAGGTCGCGGGGGTCCTCAAAAAAGACCAGTTTATCC
>JAPYWT010000185.1 GCA_028276215.1 Thermoflexus sp.
ACGGGCGGGCCACGTCCGTTTATCATTACGGGAACACCAGCAATCGGGCATCGTCAAAAAACGCTGCCTTGTGGGGGACGGCCCAGTCCGGTCGGGCGTAGAAACAGACGGTGACCCGTCCCCCGGTGCCGACCCGCACCCGCGGAGAGCGCAGCACGACCAGGCCGTTGTTCTGATTGATAGACTGCGTCGCACTCCACTGACCCCGCTCGCAGGCCGCGCCGCCGTTGGGGTCAATCCCGGCGCGCATCTGGATGCCCCCCTCGTCGGCGTACCCCTTTGCCTTGATCTCAAACTGGACCTGCGTCCCGGCAGGGACATTGACCACCTGATAGAGGGTCACCTGGAATTTGGCGTACTGGTCGGTGGACTCAATCTGGAGCGTGTTCCCCGTGATGAAACGGACCGGGTCGTCGGCGTATTTGAACTTGGGGTAGGCGTAGGAGTTCTCCGAGTCGTAAGGTTGTCCGGGCGACCAGTTGGCGACGGCGGATACAATCCAACCGGGAACTTCAGCCGGTGTGATCTGGTCAAACGTACCGTTGACCAGTTCGGGGGGCGGGATGGGCGTGGGGGTAAGGGTGGGGAAAGGAGTAGAAGTTGGGGTGGGCGGGGCCGGGGTGGGCGTCGGGCGCGGCGTCGGCGTGGGGGCCGGAGTGAGGGTAGGCGTCGGCGTCCAGGTCGGCGGCAGGGCGGGCGTGGCGGTCGGCGAGGGGGTGGGCGAGGGCCTCACTGCCGACGGGGTGCCAATAAGGCGAGAGGTCTGGGTAACGGCGAAGATGAGGCCCCCCAGCACCACACAATCGGCCAGACCCAGCAGGACAATCACCAGCCACTGTTTGCGTGTCATATTCCCTCCCAAAGCCCGTGTAGCGCCGGCCGCCAGGCCAGTACAGGCGGAGAGCCCGCGCTACTGGCAATCGTTACCGCAGTGGGACAAATCCCAGGGTCGGGACGATAGCCTGCCCTTCGGTCAGAATCCACTCCAGATAGGCCTTGACGACCCCCGTCGGTTCGCCTGCCGTGTACATATACAGCGGACGGGAGACCGGATAGGTGCCGTCGTTGACCGTCTCCACGGACGGCAGGATGAAGGGGCCGCCCGGCTCCCGCCCCACCGCGACCACCTTCTGGTCCGGCGTCACATACCCCAGGCCGTCGTAGCCGATGGCGTTCGGATTCTGCCGCACTTCCGTGCTGATCCCCTCCGACGAGGGCATCAGCAGCGTGTCCGGGGAGAACAGCAGGTCGCTCTTCGGGTCCCCCAGCCGGATGACGTGTTCCAGAAAATAGACGTACGTCCCGGAGTTGGACTCCCGGGATAGGAGGACGATGGGCCGGTCTTCGCCGCCGACCTCTTTCCAGTTGGTGATTTTCCCGGTGTAGATGTCCGAAATCTGCTGAAGGGTGAGGTGGTCCACCGGGTTGGACGGGTGGACGACGACGGCGATGGCATCCAGCGCGACGGTGAACTCCACCGGGTTGATGCCGTTGGCCCGCGCCGCTTCTATCTCTTCCTTCTTCATCGCCCGGGACGCGTTGGCAATGTCGGCGGTGCCGTTGATGAGCGCGGCGATGCCCGTCCCCGACCCTCCTCCGGTAACAGAGATGCGCACCTCTGGATGCTGCTGCATGTACGCCTCCGCCCAGGCCAGCGCCAGGTTAACCAGGGTGTCGGAGCCGATGTTGACGATGGTGTGGACGGGGACCGCGGTCTCTACCGGAGATGGTCCGGAAGAACGGCATCCCGCGATGATGCTCATCAGGAGCAGAGCGCCGATGAGCGCGAATGAACCCGGATTTTCTTTCAACATTGGCACAATCTTGTACGTCTTCAAAAAACCTTCGTGCCCTTCGTGTCCTTCGTGGTTTTCTTTAATACTTGCGGACGATGGCCCGGTACGACATGGGCTGGCGGCACTGGAGAATCTGGGTCTCCTCCCGTTGCCGCCGGACCTCATCCAGGTCCAGCCGGGCCACCGCGTACCCCTCCACCGGCTCGTCCACCACTCCGTAGACGCGGCCGGTGGGGCCGACGATGGTGCTCTGGCCGAAGAAGGTGTAGGACGGCTCCTCGCCCACCCGGTTCGCCGCGGCGACGAAGACCGCGTTCTCGTACGCGCGCGCCTTCAGGTACGTATGCCACTCCTCCTGGCGGGGCGCCTCCCAGTCCGCCAGCACGACCAGCAGTTCCGCCCCGTCCAGGACCAGACTGCGGGCCACTTCCGGGAAGGCCAGGTCCCACCCGATCATCAGCCCGATGACGCCGAAGTCGGTCTCAAAGGGGGCCAGGCGGAATCCGGGGCGGAAGGCCATTCGCTCCTCGCCCCGCAGGTGGATTTTGTTGTACTGTCCGATGACTTCGCCGTCGGGTCCGATGAGCACGGCGGAGTTGTAGAGGATGCTCTCCACCCGCTCTTTGGTCACCATGCCGAAGGCGACATGGACGCCGTAGTCGGCGGCGCGCTGACCGATCAGGTTGACGGCCGGGCCGGGCACCCGCTGGGCCACCTGTGGGAAGCGCGGCCCCACCTCGTAGCCCGTCGTCACCAGTTCCGGGAAGACGATGAGGTCCACCGACTGTTCGGTGGCGATACGGCGGATGAACTCGCCCATTTTGGCCAGATTCTCCTCCATCTGGCCGAGAATCGGTTGCATCTGGACGACTGCGACAGTGATTTCGGGCATTGGTGGCTCCTGTTATTGGAAATTGGGCGTAGATGAGCGCATAGAGCAGAGAATCTCCACGGCGCTTTTCTCACTTTGCCAGTTGCGCGCGATTTCCTCGCCCAGCGCCTCCAACCGCGCCCAGACCTCATCCGGGTCGGGCTGAGGAGGAACGGCGTCCACGGGCAGCAAAAGGGCCGCTGGCTTGCCCCGCTGGGTGATGAGGTAGCGGGCACGGCGCTCTCTGACCGCGCGCACCAGTTCCGAGGTGCGGGCTCTCAGTTCACGGATGCCAATCTCTTCCATACGTGTGCGTGCTCCCTGCAAGACTTTATCGGAAATCGGACACAGGTGAACCCGGGCGAACACGGAATTTTATCTGTGCCGGTAACTACCTACCCGATGGGCGTGCCGCTATGCGCTGATTGGAAATCAGCCTTCCTGGGCACGGTGTGCCGGGCGTCGGCCTGCGCCGACGCCCCCGGTCGGCGAAGGCCGACCGCAGGCCGAAGGCCTATGGCGGGCGACTTTCGTCGGCACGTTAGGTAATTACCCGTGCCGATCCGTAAGACCCGTGTTCGTCCGTGTCCTGTTGACAGCGGCGGCGATGAAAGCCTTGAACAGCGGATGGGGGCGGGTGGGGCGGGAGCGAAATTCCGGATGGAACTGGCTCCCCACCATAAACGGGTGGTCCGCCACCTCCGCAATCTCCACCAGTTGGCCGTCCGGCGAAAGGCCGCTGAACACCAGCCCCCCGCGTTCCAGCAGGTCCCGAAACCGGTTGTTGACCTCAAAGCGGTGGCGATGGCGCTCCTGGACCTCGTCCACGCCGTAGGCCGCCGCCGCACGGGTGCCGGGGACCAGGCGGCATGGATAGAGCCCCAGCCGCATCGTCCCGCCCAGGTCTATCACGCCGCGCTGCTCCGGCATCAGGTCAATCACCGGATAGGGGGTGTGGGGGTCAAACTCGGTGCTGTTGGGGGAATCGTTCCCCACCACCCGGCGGGCCGCCTCAATCACCATGACCTGCATCCCCAGGCAGAGGCCCAGGTAGGGGATTTGACGGTCGCGCGCCCAGCGGGCCGCCAGCACTTTCCCCTCAATCCCCCGGTAGCCGAACCCGCCGGGGACGACAATGCCGGCCACGTCCTCCAACTGGTCCCACCCCCGCCCCTTCTCCAGGTCCTCGGAGTTCACCCAGCGGATGTCCACGTCGTACCCCAGGGCCAGCCCGGCATGGCGCAGGGCCTCCCGGACGCTGATGTAGGCGTCGTGCAACTGGACATATTTGCCGACAATCGCGACGGTGAGCACAGGCTTGGGGCGGCGGACTTCCTCCACCAGGCGGCGCCAGTCGGAGAGGTCCGGGGCATTTGCCTCCAGGCCCAGGCGACGGGCGATCAGTTCGCCCACCCCCGCCTCCTCCAGGAGCAGCGGCACCTCGTAGAGAATGGGCGTGGTGACCATGGGCACCACCGCCTCCCGCTCCACGTCGCAGAAGAGGGCGATTTTCTCCACCAGCCCCCGGTCCACCGGATAATCGGCCCGGGCGACAATCATATCCGGCTGGATGCCCATGGAGCGGAGTTCCCGCACGCTGTGCTGGGTGGGCTTGGTCTTCAGTTCCCCTGTCGCGCCGATGTAGGGCAGAAACGTGACGTGGACGAAGAGGGTGTTTTCCCGCCCCACGTCCCGCCGCATCTGGCGCAGCGCCTCCAGGAACGGCTGTCCCTCAATGTCCCCCACCGTCCCCCCGACCTCCACGATGACCACGTCGGCATTGGAGACGCGGCCCACCAGCAGGATGCGCCGCTTAATCTCGTCGGTGATGTGGGGGATGACCTGGATGGTGCCTCCGAGATAATCGCCGCGCCGTTCGCGGGCAATCACCTCCGCGTAGACCTGACCGGCGGTGACGTTGCTGGCGCGGGTGAGGTTTTCGTCAATAAACCGTTCGTAGTGGCCCAGGTCCAGGTCGGTCTCCGCCCCGTCGTCGGTGACGAAGACCTCCCCGTGCTGGTAGGGGGACATGGTACCGGGGTCCACGTTGAGGTAAGGGTCCAGTTTCTGGATGGTGACGCGCAGCCCGCGCGCCTTCAGCACGCGGCCGATGGCAGCCGCGGTGACCCCTTTCCCCACACTGGACAGCACCCCTCCGGTGCAGAAAATGTACTTGGGCATATCCCGGTCCGTGGTCTGTCGTCCGTTGTCCGTCGTCCGTCGTCTGTGGTCTGTGGTCTGTGGTCTGTGGTCTGTGGTCCGTCGTCTGTGGTCTGTCGTCCGATTACAGCAACCGTTCCAGGTCCTCCGCCGCGCGGCGCATCTCCAGGAAGACCAGGCCCAGTTTGGCGGTGGACCGGGCCATGACCGTCAGGACCGCCTCCGTGCCTACGGCGGCCAGCAGGACGTATCCCCCCGCCCCTTTGACGTAGACCTGGTCCAGTCCGCCCCGCCCCAGTTCTCCGGCGATTCGCTCCCCCAGGGAGAGCATGGCGGCGGACATCGCCGACACCCGGTCCTCCTCCACGCCAGAGGGAAGGGCCGAGGCGATGGTCAGGCCGTCCACGCTGACCAGCGCGGACGCCTCCACGTCTGGCGTGTTGCGCTGAAGTTCCCGCAACCGCTCCACCAGTTGTTCTGACCGTGCACGTTGCATATCCCCACCCCCTGACTATATCATTGGGCCGGTACGCGGCGCAGGCTGTCAGCCTGCAAACCACAGGCCGGGCGGCCTGCACTACACGTGGCGCAGGCTGTCAGCCTGCGAATACAGGCCCGGCGACCTGCGTTCCATTCAGCACAGACTATATCACGGAAAAAGGGAGATGTCAAACAGGGAGTCACGCCGGATGTGCCCCGAAGGCGTAGGACAACTGCGAGCAGTTGTCCTAAAATTGGGATAACTATTCAGGCTTCCTCACCCCACCCCCGCCGCCTGCGGCGGCCGCGGCGGAGC
>JAPYWT010000186.1 GCA_028276215.1 Thermoflexus sp.
CATCAACATCACCGCCAGCCACAATCCCCCCTCCGATAACGGCTTCAAGGTACGGGATGAGCACGGGGCCGCCATCGCCCCCGACGGCCTGCGGGAGATAGAGGCCGCCATCCCGCCCATCGGGGAAGTCCGCCGCACCGACTTCGCGACGGCTCAGGCAGAGGGCCGCATTATCGTCTGGGACCCCGCACCGGCCTACATCGCCCACATCTCCCGTCTGGTGGACATCGGCCGCATCCGGGATGCCGGGCTCCACATCCTGGTGGAGCCGATGTGGGGCAACGGCATCGGCTGGTTCCCCCGCCTGCTGGCCGGAGGCCGGACGCGCGTCACCGAAATCCACAACGTCCCCAACCCCCTCTTCCCGGAGATGACCCGCCCGGAGCCCATCCCACCCAACGTGGACGTCGCGCTGGCGAAGACGACGGAACTGGGCGCCGACGTCTGCGTTATCCTGGACGGCGACGCCGACCGGATGGGCATCGGCGATGAGCACGGGCGCTTCATCAACCAGTTGCAGGTCTACGCGCTGCTGGCGTACTATTTGCTGGAAGTCCGGGGGGAGCGGGGTGCCATCGTCAAGACCCTCTCCACCACCTCTATGCTGGAGAAACTGGGGGAAATCTACGGCGTGCCGGTCCACCAGGTCGGCGTGGGCTTCAAGTATGTGGCGCCCAAGATGCTGGAGACGGACGCGATGATCGGCGGGGAGGAGAGCGGTGGCTACGCCTTCCGGGGCCACGTCCCCGAACGGGACGGCATCCTGGGCAATCTGTATTTCCTGGATATGATGGTCCGGACGGGGAAGACGCCGTCCCAGTTGCTGGACGCACTCTACGGCAAACTGGGGGCCGTCTACTCCTACAGCCGTCTGGACATCACCTTCCCGGCGGAGCGGCGGGCGGAGATCAAGGCCCGGCTGGACGCGGCCCGACCGGAGTCCATCCTGGGCCTGCGGGTCACCGACATCCTCACCTATGATGGTTACAAGTACTATCTGGAGGACGGCGGCTGGCTCCTGCTGCGCTTCTCCGGCACGGAGCCCCTCATCCGCATCTACTGCGAGACCACCGACGCCGCGCGCGTCCGCCCGCTCCTGGAGGAAGGCCGCAAACTGGCCGGAGTGTAGGATTTTTTTACCGCGAAGGCACAGAGACACCAGGTAAAAAATATAAACTTCGTGTCTTCGTGTCTTTGTGGTTTCTATTTTAACCACGAAGGCACAAAGGCACGAAGAAAAAAGTTATAAACTTCGTGTCTTCGTGTCTTTGTGGTTTCTATTTTAACCACGAAGGCACAAAGACACGAGGAAAAAAGTTATAAACTTCGTGTCTTCGTGTCTTTGTGGTTTAGTGTAGAAAATGCTGGTGGATTCGCACGCTCATCTGGACTTTCCGGAGTTTGACCCCGACCGCGAGGCGGTGATTGCGCGGGCGCGGGCGGTGGGGATGGTCGCCATTCTAAACGTGGGGGCCGACCTGGAATCCAGCCGCGCCTCGGTCGCGCTGGCCGAACAGTACGACTTCATCTACGCCGCCGTGGGCGTTCACCCCCACGATGCCCGCACCCTGACCCCGTCCGGGCTGGAGGAGTTGCGCGCCCTGGCCCGTCACCCCAAAGTGGTGGCGGTCGGCGAAATCGGGCTGGATTACTACCGCGACCTCTCCCCCCGCCCGGTCCAGCGGCAGGCCTTCGCCGACCAGTTGGCGCTGGCGGCGGAGTTAGGGCTGCCGGTGGTCATCCACAGCCGGGACGCGCTGGACGACACCCTCGCCATCCTGCGGGGGTGGACTGGCAACGGTGTCCTGCACTCCTACTCCGGCGGCCCGGAGCGGCTGGAGGAGGTGCTGGCGATGGGCTTCTCCGTGGGCATCTCCGGTCCGGTCACGTTCCCCAACGCCCATCGGCTGCGAACGGTGGCCGCAACGGTCCCCCTGGACCGTCTGCTCATAGAGACGGATTGCCCGTACCTCACGCCGGAGCCGTACCGGGGCCGCCGCAACGAACCGGCCTACGTCTGGTACGTTGCCGGGGCGGTTGCCCGGGCGCGGGGGATGCCCGCGGAGGAGGTAGCGCGCGTCGCAGCGGAGAACGCGGCCCGCCTCTTCCGGTTGCCCATCCGGACCACAGACGAGAGACGATAGACCACAGACGACGGATGACAGACCACAGACGACGGACGACAGACCACAGACGACGGACGACAGACCACAGACGATGGGCATTTTTTAACCCGCGACTGGTGGGGGCAGGTTCGTAGTCAGCCACGGAGCGAAGCGGAGTGGCGTCCTGAAAAGCGAATGGGAATCACGCAGGCAAGGGCGCCCGAGAAGTTCGTGTTGACAATATCCCATTTTTATCGTATACTAATTGGCAGTCCTCTGACTGGGGCAACGTTTACTCTGTTATCATTTCCGGAGAAAGCCCGATGAATACCGTTCGCCTGCCCAGCCCGCCTGCCCCTGAGAGCCAGACCTGACGGTCTGGTCAGGCGCGCTGGGCCGGCCCCAACCCAGAGGATGCACCAGCCAGCCTCCAGACCGGAGGCTGGCTTTTTATAGAGGGTACGCGGACGAGCGCGGATGAACGCGGATGTTCTTGGCCCGGTCCAAGAAATCCTGGAATCCTTTGTGTCTTTGTGCCTTTGTGTGAGGGAAATAATGAGAATTCTGGCCCTCAGCGACCAGGTCGTGGACTCCATCTACAGCGCCGACGTTCGGGAGCGGTTCGGGGATGTGGACCTGCTCCTCTCCTGCGGCGACCTGCCCTATTCCTACCTGGAATACGTGGTCACCATGCTGAACGTTCCGGCCTTCTACGTCCACGGCAACCACGACCTGCCGGAAGACCTGGGCCAGGGGGTGTGGCTGAAGGAGCCGCGCGGCTGGGTCAATCTGGACGGGCGCACCGCGCGGGTGGGGCCGCTCCTGCTGGCGGGGCTGGAGGGCGCGCTCCGCTACCGGCCCAACGCCCCGTTTCAGTACAGCGAGGGGGAAATGCGCTGGAAAGTCGTCCGCCTGCTCCCGGCGCTCTTGCTCAATCGGATGCGGTACGGGCGGTATCTGGACATTCTGGTGACCCACGCCCCGCCCCTGGGTATCCACAACGACCTGGACCTGCCGCATCGGGGGTTCGCCGTCTTCCGGTGGCTGATGGAGCGTTTCCGCCCCCGCTACCTGCTCCACGGCCACAAACACGTCTATAAACCCCAGACCACCCGCACCCGCTACGGAGAGACGATGGTGGTCAATGTCTACCCGTTTGCTGTTCTGGAATTGTAGCGCAGGATTCATCCTGCACCGCAAGGCACAGATATGAGCGACATGGAGACCCTGCTGGACTTCCAGGAGGCCCGCTTCCGGGCCTTTCTGCGGGACGTCTGGGCGGCACTGAGCGGGCGCCCGAACCGCCTGCTCTCCTGGCAGGACGTCCGAGACCACCTGCATCTGAGCGGACAGGTTTATCGGGGCATCCAGACGGTGCCGCTGGCCCAGATTGTGGGCAGCGTGGACCGGTATCGGGATTTTGACCGCGCCTTCCTGCCGACCCAGTCCCATACCGTTCACCGCTGGCGCTCCATCAGCCGGGCCTTCTACGATGACGTCAGTCTGCCGCCGGTGAAACTCTACAAAGTCGGCGACGCCTATTTCGTGCTGGACGGCAACCATCGCGTCTCCGTCGCCCGTGACCGGGGGCAGGAGTTCATTGAGGCGGAGGTCATAGAAGCCCGCACGCGCGTGCCGGTGGAAGCATCGGTGGACGCCGACGACCTGGAGGTCCTGAGCGAGTATGCCGACTTCCTGGAGCGCACCCGTCTGGATGAACTGCGGCCCGAGCAGGACATCCGGTTCACCATCGGCGGCGGCTACGAGCGTCTGCTGGAACACATTGCCGTCCACCGCTACTTCATGGGCCTGGAGCAGGGGCGCTTCATCCCGGAAGAGGAAGCGGTCTGCGACTGGTACGATAACATCTACATGCCGCTGGTGCGCATCATCCGGGAGCAGGACATCCTGAAGCACTTCCCGGGCCGCACCGAGGCCGACCTGTATCTCTGGATTATGGACCATCAGCACTTCCTGCGCGAGCAGTTCGGCCCCCAGGTCCAGCCGGAGGAAGCGGCGCGCCATTTCACCGACCGGTATTCGGCCCGCCTGCTCCACCGCCTGGCCCGATTGGGCCGTCGTCTGCTGAGAAATCGGTAGAAAGGAGGAGACCAATGCCAGCCAAAGTGACGCCCCGAAGTGTGGACTATTCCCGCTGGTACACTGACGTCGTCCAGATGGCCGACCTGGCCGACTACGCGCCGGTCCGGGGGTGCATGGTCATCAAACCCTACGGCTATGCCCTCTGGGAGAACATCAAAGAGGGGCTGGACCGTCGCTTCAAGGCGACCGGCCACGTCAATGCCTACTTCCCGCTCTTCATCCCGCTCAGTTTCATCCAGAAAGAGGCGGAGCACGTCAAAGGCTTCTCGCCCGAACTGGCGATTGTCACCATCGGCGGCGGCGAACAACTGGAAGAGCCGCTGGTCGTCCGGCCCACGTCCGAGACCATCATCGGCCACATGTACGCCAAATGGGTGCAGTCGTACCGGGACCTGCCCATCCTCATCAACCAGTGGGCCAACGTCGTCCGCTGGGAGATGCGCACCCGTCTCTTCCTGCGGACGACGGAGTTCCTCTGGCAGGAGGGCCACACGGCGCACGCCACCGCCGAGGAGGCGCTGGAGGAGACGTTGCGGATTCTGGATATTTACGCCGAGTTCGCCATTGAGGACGCGGCCATCCCGGTCATCAAGGGGCGCAAGAGCGATAGTGAGCGGTTCGCCGGTGCGGTGACCAGTTACACCATTGAGGCGATGATGGGGGACAAACGGGCCCTCCAGGCAGGGACGTCCCACTTCCTGGGGCAGAACTTCGCCCGCGCGTTTGAGATCAAGTTCCTGGACCAGAACAACCAGTTGCAGTATGCCTGGACGACCAGTTGGGGGGTGAGCACCCGGATGGTCGGGGCGGTGGTGATGGTCCACGGCGACGACCAGGGGCTGATTCTGCCGCCCAAACTGGCCCCCATCCAGGTGGTGGTGGTCCCCATCTGGCGGGAGGAGGCGCAGCGGGCGGCGGTGATGGAGGCCGTCGGGCGCGTGCGGGCGGCCCTGGAGTCGGAGGTCCGGCTGAAGGTGGACGATCGGGAGGGGTTCTCGCCGGGCTGGAAATTCAACGACTGGGAGATGCGGGGGGTGCCGCTGCGGATTGAGGTCGGTCCGCAGGATGTGGCCCAGGAGCAGGTGGTGCTGGCGCGGCGGGACCGGCCCGGCAAGGAGGGGAAGACCACCGTCCCGCTGGTGGGCCTGACCGACTCCGTCCGGGAGATGCTGATGACGATTCAGGCCGACCTGTACCGGCGGGCGCTGGCCTTCCGGGAGGCCAACACGTTCTACCCGGAGGACTTTGAGGGGTTGCGGGAGGCGGTGGCCAACGGCTTCGCCTACGCCTGGTGGTGCGGCGACGCGGAGTGTGAGGCGAAGGTCAAGGAGGAGACGACGGCGACCATCCGCTGCATCCC
>JAPYWT010000187.1 GCA_028276215.1 Thermoflexus sp.
CCGGTCACCATCACCTTCGCGGACGACTACGTCATCACCCTCACATTGGGGTCCCTCCCATCCATCACCCGGGCCAACGTCCACATAGACGGCGACCGGAACGACGACGGGGTGCCGGATGTGGTCATCAACGGTCAGAACATCACCCAGACGGGCGCGGCGGGCCTCTTCATCAAGGCGGACGGCGCCCTCGTGGACGGGCTGGAAGTGCGCAATATGACCTGCTCCGGCTGTTGGGGACTGGACACCTGGGGGAGTGACGGGGTCATCCGCAACTCCCGCTTCGTGAGCAACACCACGGGCATCCTGCTGACCAGCGGCGCCTCCGGGAACCTCATCACCAACTGCCTGGTGGCCTGGAACCGGGACGACGGGATTCTCGTGTCGGCCCACTTCCTCACCGAGCCCACGAGGGTCGTCACCCCGGCCTACGGGAATACCATTGCGAACTCCTTCATCCTGAGCAACACCAACAAGGGCATCATCATCCAGCGGGGGGCCCACGACAACATCGTTCAGAACAACCTCATCGCCGGGAACGGCTGCTACGGCCTGCACCTGCGCGGTGGGTACGATACCTCCACCGACGTTTTCGCCCCGCCGACCGGCAACCAGATTCTGGGGAACGAGATTCGCGCCAACGGTGCCAGGTGCGCTCCCCAGGCCGCGGTGGTCAACGAACGCACCCACCAGCCCCCCGGCGACCTGCCCACCCTCTCCGGCGGGTACGACAACCTCTTCGCCGGAAACGTCATCACCGCCAACAGCGGGATGGGGATTTACAACGTGGGCGCCTCGCCCCTGATCACCGGCAACACCATCGCCAACCACACCTCCTACGGGGTCTACAACCTCCCGGACTTCGGCGGGACCTACAGCCCGGCCCAGGCCGGGGACGACATCCTCTCCATCCCCATCCTGAAGAACAACACCCTCTTCGGCAACGGGACCTACGGCATCTACTCGCTGGACACGGCCCCGGTGGACCGCTACACGCTCCACACGGACAACATCATCACCCAGACCGGCCTGGAGGTCCTCCAGGTCTGGTACGGCGCGGTGGAGGTGGTGACCGGGACCATCACCGACCCCGTCCCCATCTCCTCCGGGATCAGCGCGCGCGTGGTCGCCAGCGGGACCGGCTGGCTGGTGGACCTCCCCGCCTACGCCCCGGCCGCCCCCTACTCCTCCGGCATCTGGGGCAAGAGCGGCATCACGTACCCGAACGTCAGCACCTGGGCCGCGATCCGGGAGTTTGAGGTCACCTCGGACGGCGCCCTGATCCGCCATCTCACCCACACCGTCCAGGTCTACCTGCAGGGCGTCTACACCGGCACCGTCCGCTTCAGTTGGGACGGCCTGACCGCCACCGACCCCATTTCCGGCAACGTCCTCATCCCCCAGTGGGTCCAGACCGGCCCCTATGGCCGCTACCAGGTCGCCGAGGTCAACTTCACCTACGACGCCGACCAGGACACCATCCCCGACGTGGTAGAAGGGGGCAGCGACGTGGACAGCGACGGGGACAGCACGCCGGACTACCTGGACACCGACTCCGACGGCGACGGCATCCCCGATGCCGTGGAGGGCACCGGTGACGTGGACGGGGACGGCCTCCCCAACTACCTGGATGCCGACTCCGACGGCGACGGCATCCCCGATGCCAGCGAGGGCGCGGGTGACGTGGACGGGGACGGCATCCCTAACTTCCTGGACCCCGACTCCGATGGCGACGGCATCCCCGATGCCAGCGAGGGCGCGGGTGACGTGGACGGGGACGGCCTCCCCAACTACCTGGACCCCGACTCCGATGGCGACGGCATTCCCGATGCCAGCGAGGGCGCGGGTGACGTGGACGGGGACGGCATCCCTAACTTCCTGGACGCCGACTCCGACGGCGACGGCATTCCGGATGCCGTGGAGGGTACCCGCGATACGGACAACGACGGCACCCCGGACTACCGGGACACCGACGACGACGGGGACGGTATTTCTACGGCGAACGAATACATCGCCGGTACCGACTACTTCTGCACCGATACCTCCCTGGACACCGACCGGGACGGCACGCCCAACTGTCGGGACAACGACGTGGACGGCGACGGCATCCCCAACTACCTGGACGGGGATTCCGATGGGGACGGAACGCCCGACGCGCAGGAGAACTACCACAACCCGAACCCGCCGCCATTCGGGCACAGCGACGTCCCGGCCTGGATTGATCCGGTCTACCGCCTCTACCTGCCCATCGTGCTGCGGAACCGTTGATCCTGCAATGGGACACGGATGGACACAGATCACACGGATTTGCACGGATTTTTATATCTGTGCCGACCCGTAAAATCTGTGTGAATCCGTGTCCTGTTCCCGGTTTCAGATTTGACAATTTTGCCAATTGGGTATATAGTGTTCTTGCGAAGGAGGGGCATCATGGCCCGAAACCGCGCCGTGTACTGGCTGGCTGGGCTGGGAATCGCAGCGATTCTGCTGCTTATCGGCGGGATGACGACCGGACGGCCGGCCTTCGCCGGTTTCACCCCCACCCCGACGCCCACGGAGACTCCCACTCCCACCCCGACGCCGACGGCCACTCCCGTGCCCCCACCCCCTCCGCCACCGCCGCCTCCCCCTCCGCCGCCGACGGAAACCCCCACGCCGGCCCCCCTTCTGCCCGAGGTCGGCGGCATCGCTCCCTCCCCCTGGCCCTTCCTGGCCCTGGGCGCCGCCGCCCTCCTGGCCGGGTGGATGGTGAGGCGAAAACGCACGTAATACGCAATACGTAAAACGTAATACGTAATACGTGTTCCGGATTCCGTTGTCCTGAGAGGAGACGACCATGCACCGCACCTGGTTTTCCCTGTGGACGCTTTTATCCCTGTTGGTCAATCTGCTGGCCCCCGCCGGAGTATCTGCCGCCTCTTTCCCGAAAACGGAGTCCGCACTACGGAATCCCTCCCTCCTCCCCGCCTGGTTCATGCCGGACTCCGCGCGCGCCTCCGCCCCGGCATCGGCCCTTCCGGCCTGGTTTGACCATGGACGGCAGACGACGGACGACCGACCACAGACGACGGACGACGGACCACGGACGGCGGACCCGGCGCCCCGGACCGGGGGCGTCCTCCCGGCCTGGTTCCTCTCCGGCTCCTCACGGAACACGGAACCCGCAGCCCGCAACGCGGAGACCCACCACACTATCTATAACGTCACCGTCACCGGTCCCTCCGCGCCGATAAACAACTGCGATGTGGTCACCTTCACCATCGTCGCTGTTAACGATACCGTCACCACCACCAACGTCATCATCACCAGCACGATGCCCGCTGGCTTTGAGCCCACGCAGCACGTCTTTAACGTGGTCACCGTCGGGCCCAACGAAGTCATCACCCGCTACGCCGTCTTCTCCGCCACCTGCTCCGCCGTCTCCGGGCAGAACGTGGTCACCCTGACTCAGGACGGAGCTCCACCCATTGTCCGCTACACTGATTTTGTGGTCAACCCCGGCGCCATCACCGTGCGCAAGGAGCCGGCCGTCATCCCCGCCGGGCTGGATGACGTGGTGACCTGGACGGTGTACGTCGAGAACACCGGCTACGGTTGCGTCTCCAACGTCCTGGTGACCGACACGCTGGGGAGCGGGCTCCAGTACGTCTCCGGCCTCACGTCCACCTATGTGATTTCCATCCCCGTCGGCGGCGTGGTTACCTACCCGGTCTCCGCCCGCGTCGTCGGCTGCTCAAACCTGGAGAACGTCGTCACCGCCACCTGGGGCTGCAACGGCCAGATGTGCCTGGCCCCTCAGACCGCCAAAGGGGCAGTGGACCTGGCGATGATCAATCCTGACCTGGACTTCTCCCTTCCCTCCTTTGATGTGCCCTACTGCACCGGCTCCGGTGTCTTTACTATCCCCATCACCAACCATGGCGACGGCACGGCTTACTCCGGCACGCTGGCGGTGAACCTCTCACCTTTCAGCGTGGACGTTACGCCGCCCGCTTCTTACTACGGTGGGGCATTTCACCTGCCGCCCATCCCGCCCGGCCAGACTTACAACCTTGCCTTCACCCTGACCCTCCCCTCGGCGGTCTGCACGATGCCCCGCAGCGGCACCTTCAACTTCAACCTGACCTACTATGACCGTTGCGGCAATCTCTACACCGAACTCCCCCAGTCCGCCCCCTGGCAACTGATCAACGCGCCCGGCCAGTTGAGCGTGAGCAAGTCCATGCCCGGCGAGGTCTACCGGGGCGAGACGGTCACCGCCACGGTCACGGTGAACGCCAGCGGCATCAGCGGCACGGTCATCGTCACCGACCAGGTTCCGGCGGGGTGGAGCGTGGTGGACCCGGCGGGCGGCGTGACTTTCACCGTGGGCGGCGTCACCTACATCACCTGGACACTGACCGGCACCGCGACCCTCAACCCGGTCTTCGCCACCCCCGATGCTGCCACCGGCTGCGCCTACTGCGGCACCGCCGCCACCAACGTTGTCACCGCCACGGCTGTTGACTGCCAGAACTGCCTGCAGACTGTCACCGCTCAGGCTACCATCTATCTCCAGTGCGAGGAGCCGGTGGCCACGACCTCCAAGCAGGTCTCCGCTCCCGTTGAGACCTGCACCGACCCGGCCTTCACCTACACCAACACTTACGCCTTCGCCAATTCCTTCATCGTCACTCCCACCTGGCAGGGGATGATTTTCACCGAGACGCTGCCCTACCAGACCTACGTCCCCGGCAGCGCGTCGGTCTGGATGAGCAACGGCGTCCTCACCTGCACCGCCATCTTCTCCGCCGACGTCGTGGGCGGGATGCTGGTCATCTCCCACATCTCCCCCACCTGCCCTATCACCGTCCCCGGCGCCACGATGTGGATCTCCTACACCACGGCGGTCACCGAACCCGCCGCGTGCTCCGACTCCGAGTGGTACGACTGGTCTTATCTGAACCTGGGGGTGACGGGCAACGCCGAGTGCGCCGCCGACGGTGTGATTGAAGAGGGCGTCTTCGTGCAGACCCTGGCCCCGGCGATGAGCCTGAGCCTCTCCGGTCTGCCGCCCAACGTCTCCTCCTGCGGCGTCTACACGGTGACCCTGACGGCCCAGCGCACCTCCTCCGTCCCGGCCTACGATGCGGTCCTTGATGTCCCCACCTCTACGTTTTACGTTTTAGACGTCCTGGGCTTCTCCGGCGCCACGCCTGTCTACACCACCACCGACGGTCTGGGCTATCACTGGTATTATTCCGACACCTTCGCCACTGCCACCACTGGCACAGTCCAGTTGCGGGTGCAGTTGCGCTGCGGGAGCGGCACCGCGCCCTTCCAGGGCACGCTCCACTACGACAACCGCTGCGCGAACAACGACACCTACCGGGAGCGGTGCAGCACCGGCGGCACGCTGGATGCGTCGCCTGTCATCCAGCCCCTGCCCATCATGACCAAGTTCCCCGAGGTCATCTACGCCCACGGGGACATCGTCACCTGGACGCTCATCGCCTACAACTCCGGCGCCGGCCCCGCCTACAGCGTCGTCCTCACCGACCTCCTGGGCAGCGGC
>JAPYWT010000330.1 GCA_028276215.1 Thermoflexus sp.
GTGGGGGGTTGGGGGGAGGGGGTGAGGGCCCGCGCCATCCCGTAGCGGGTCGCCAGCCAGTTGTGGCCGTCGCAGAGGTACTCCCAGGGGACGGAGTGCAGGTCCGGCGCACCCGGCGCGGGGGCCGGAATCCCCAGGAGCAGGACCCCGTCGGGGGCCAGGGGGAGCGCGTCCAACTTCCAGCGGGCCGGAGACCCCTCCGGGAAGAGCGCGGCGAAGAGCCGCGCACCGTAAACCGAGGGGTCATCCAAGAACGCCCGCGCCTGCTCCGGGGTCAGCCGGATGTCGGCCAGGGGGAACGAGTGGCTGGGAGCCCCATCGGCCTCCACCGCCACCCGGTCGCCGTCCACGTGAAGGCTCAGGGTCAGCATGGGCTCTCTCCTCTCTTTTACGTTTCACGTTTTACGGTCCGTGAAACGTAAAACGTAAAACGTAAAACGTGGAGTGTGAAGTCACCCCGCGCCTGCCAGCAGGATGATGATGACGGCCAGCAGGCAAAGGGTGCCCAGGGCGAAGGCCACCTGGGCCCACTGGAGCGAGCGGCTCTTGCGGTCAAAGAGCCCGTGCAGCAGGCGCCGCATCCGGGTCAGGTTGGCCAGGGAGACCTCCATACGGCGGGGCATCACCACGTCCAGCGCCAGGAAGAGGGCGAGGACGTAGAGCCCGGCGGCCAGGCCGCCCAGGATGCGGACGGCGGGGCAGGCCAGGTAGCGGGGGTTATCCTTGAAGGCCAGGACGCCGAAGAAGAGGCCCAGGAGCGTGGTGACCAGGGTGATGAGTTGGCGGGCCGCACCTTCCAGCACGTCCAGCGACTTCTGTTCCAGGTCCCGGAAGTACGCCACCAACCCCTCGTCGGCGGGGGAGAGGGGGGCGGAGGAGACCGTCGCCCCGGCGGGGGGCTCCGGCGGCGCCTCCGGGACCGGCGGGCCTTTGGGGGGAGCGTCGGCGGTCATGGCGCACCTCCGGGCGGGGGGACGGTGATCTTGAAGGCCCGGTGGCATCGGGTGCAGGTGACGATGTATTCCTGCGGTTCCGGGGCCGCCGGAACCCGCGCGCCGCGCATCACTTTGGCGGCGGGCATGGCCTGGTCCAGTTCAGTCCGGCTGTAGATGTTCGTTGCCCCACAGTAAGGGCATTGGGCCGGGATGCGGTCCATATCACCTCCGGAGAGCGGGGACGCCCCTCCGCTGCACTTCGTGGCTTACTGCGAATGCGGTTGGAAAACCGCAAAGAGCGCAAAGAACGCAAAGAGAGAGATGGAAAAATCTTTGCGCCCTTTGCGTTCTTTGCGGTGAATTCTATCCCACTGCTACTTCTTCCGGTCCGCCGGGATATACGGGATCAGCCCCTTCTGGTATGCCAGTTCCTGAATCTCCCGGGGCGCGTCGCGGACGTCTATGATGAATCCATTGACGCTGATCAGCCAGAGATAGGGGTGGTTATCCAGTTGGCTGGGCAGCGTCCAGCGGGGGTCCAGCATATCTATCTTGAGGAGGTCGCGGATTTTCCGGGCCGTGTTCGCGGCGGTGCTTTGCGTGACCCCCAGGCGCTCACAGAGTTCATCGGCGCGCATATGGGGAGTGTTGCTCTTGTCAAAGAGAAAATTGTTCTGCCCCAGCGCGTAGAGGATGCCCGCCGCCCAACTGCGCGGGCGGTTGTTGCCGATCGGGGACGGGCGCTTGCGGGCCAGGGCCGCTGCCATCTCCCGTGCCAGCATCGCGTACTCCTCGTTCAGGTACTCCCGGCAGAAGGCATCGGTAATCGCGACGATTGCCTCATACGCTCCCCGCATCGCCGCCGGAACCCGTAACGACTTCTCCCCCACCATCTGACCTCCCTCCCACGTTTTACGTTTCACGTTTCACGTTTTACGTTTCACGTTTCACGTTTCACGTTTCACCACCGCCATCGCCTTCGCCGCGGCCGCGCTGGCATGGGCCACCGTCTCCGGAATGTCCATCGGCCCCACGGCCGTCCCGGCCAGGAAGATGCCGGGACGGTTCGTCTCCACCGGCTGCAGGTCGCCGTTGGCGGCGGTCAGCCAGCCCCGCTCGTCTATCTCCACCCCCAGCATCTCGGCCAGGCGGCGGGTGTCGGGGCGGGGGATCAGCGCCGGGGCCACCACCACCAGGTCCGCCGCGATGCGTACCTGCTGGCCGGAGAGCGTATCTGCCCCTAACACCACCACCTTCCCGTCCTCCGCGAACACCCGCGAGACCTTCCCCCGCAGGTAGACGACGTCCTCCTTCTCCATCGCCCGCTGGATGAACTCGTCGTACCCCTTGCCGGGGGAACGGATGTCAATGTAGAAGATGTACGCCTGGCCGTCGTGGACCCGGTGGCGGTAGAGAATGGCCTGCTTGGCACTGTACATACAGCAGATTTTGGAGCAGTGGGGCCAGTGGCGCTGGGGCTCCCGGGACCCGGCGCACTGGATGAAGACCACCTCCCGGGGCTCCGCGCCGTCGGACGGGCGGCGGACCTTGCCGGACGTGGGGCCAGAGGCCGAGAGCAGCCGCTCAAAGGCCAGCGCGTCAATCACGTCGGGGATGTTCCCGCCGCCGTACTCCGGCATCCGCTCCAGCGGATAGAGGTCATAGCCCGTCGCCAGGATGATCGCGCCCACCTCCGTCTCCACGAAGGTGTCCGTCTGCTCGTACGCGATGGCGCCGGTGGGGCAGAACTTCTCACACGCCCGGCACCGTCCCTTCTGGAAGTAGATGCAGGACTCCCGGTCTATGACGGGCTTATTGGGGACGGCCTGCGGCGAGAGGGTGTAGATCGCTTTTCGGGGACCCAGTCCCCGCTGGAACTCCGCGGGCACCTTACTGGGGCACTTCTCCTGGCACAGGCCGCACCCCGTACACTTCTCCCAGTCCACGTAGGCCGCGCGGCGGCGAATGCGGACCTGGAAATGTCCGGCCTGGCCCGTGACCGCCTCCACCTCCGAGTAGGTGAGCAACTGAATGTTGGGGTGACGGCCCACCTCCACCGTGCGGGGAGTGAGGATACACTGGGAGCAGTCCAGAGTGGGAAACGTCTCCGAGAGTTGGGCCATGCGGCCGCCGATAGAGGGCAACCGCTCCACCAGCACGACTTCGTACCCGGCGTTGGCGATGTCCAGCGCGGCCTGCATTCCGGCAATCCCCGCGCCCACCACCAGCACCCGGGGCACCGCTTTCGTCCGTTCTACGGCCATACTCGCCCCCTTGATATTAACCACAAAGACACGAAGACACAAAGTTTTTTAATTGTTAATTGTTAATTTTTTCATTTAAACTTCGTCTCTTTGTGCCTTCGTGGTTCTTCTTCTACCCAATCTCTACCAGCACCCGGTCTTTCTCCACGTCGTCGCCGGGGCGGACGTGGACGGCCTTGACCACGCCGTCCTGTTTGGCGTGGAGTTCGTTCTCCATCTTCATCGCCTCCAGCACGCAGACGGGGTCCCCGGCCTTCACCCGCTGGCCGGGCTGGACCAGGACACGGGTGATTTTGCCGGGCATAATGGCCAGGACTGCACCCGCGCTGGCAGCGGCCGGGGCAGTTGCCGACGGGGTGGGAGGGGCGGGCGCAGCGGCCGTCACCCGCAGCCCGCTGACCTTCATGGCGTACGGGCGCCCCTCCACCACCGCGCGCTCCTCCTCCAGCGCGACGCGGTAGGCAATGCCGTCCACCAGCACTGAGCCGTCGGGGGCCACCTCCACCACGAACAGCCGCCCGTTCACGGTGACCGCCGTCCCCTCGGCGACCACCGGGTACTCCACACCGTCCAGAACCAGAGTGAACTCTCGCTTCAACCCGGACCTCCTGGTTTTACCACAAAGACACAAAGGCACGGAGTTTTTTAATTTTTAATTGTTAATTTTAT
>JAPYWT010000188.1 GCA_028276215.1 Thermoflexus sp.
ACGGAGGTCCGCATCGCGCCGGAGGTCGGCGGGCGGATTGCGGAGATTCGGGTGGACGAAGGGGACGAGGTGGTGGCGGGGCAGGTGCTGGTGCGGCTGGACGATGCCCTCTGGCAGAGCAAACGGCGGGAGGCGCAGGCGGCCGTGGCGGCGGCGGAGGCCAACCTGGCCCGCGTGCAGGCCGGGGCGCGGCCAGCGGAGATTGCCGCCGCGAAGGCCGCGCTGGCCCAGGCCCAGGCGGAGCGGGACGGGGCCCAGAAGGCCCTGGAGGACGCCCGCCAGGCCCTCCGGAACCCCCAGGACCTGGACCTGCAGATTGCCCAGGCGCGGACGCAGGTCCGGCTGGCGGAGCAGGAAGTGGAGCAGGCGAAGGCCACCCTGGCCGACACAGAGGGCCGGTACGGCCCCGACGACTTCCGCACCCGTGCGGCGCGGGCGGCGCTGGAGGCGGCGCAGGCCAAACTGGACGGCGCGCGGCGGTATCTGGAGGTTCTCACCGACACCCGGCAGCGGCCCCTGACCCTTCAGGCCCAGGTCCACGCGGCCGAGGCCCGGTTGCGCGCGGCGGAGGCAGCGGTGGAGGCCGCCCAGGCTGAACTGGACAGACTCCAGGCCGGCCCTACCCCCGAAGAGGTCGCGCTGGCCCGGGCGCAACTGGCCCAGGCCCGGGCCGCGCTGGCGCTGGTGGAGGCCCAGGGGAGCCAACTCACTCTTGTCTCCCCCATCACCGGCACCGTCGCCACCCGCAGCGCTCAGGTGGGGGAGACCGCGGCCCCCGGCGTGCCCATCCTCACCCTGGCCAGCCTGGACCCGGTCACCCTGGTCCTCTACATCCCGGAGAACCGCATCGGCGAGGTCCGGGTGGGGCAGACGGTGGAGGTGACGGTGGACTCCTTCCCCGGTCGGGTCTTCACCGGCACCGTGGCGACCATCGGCACGAAGGCCGAATTTACCCCCCGCAACGTCCAGACGCGCGAGGAGCGGGTCAACCTGGTCTTCGCCGTCAAAGTGGTCATTCCCAACCCGGACCGGGCGCTGAAGCCAGGGATGCCCGCGGATGCGGTGCTGCGGTAGTCAAGACCGGTCAGGTTTTGTTCAGCACGGAGGGCAATATGCCCCGCAAAGGTAACTACCTACCAGGGAGACCCCGGGCAAGCGCTATCAAAGACGCGGCGAAGGCATGCCCCTGTAGCGCAGGCCGCCAGGCCTGTATTCGCAGGCTAAAGCCTACGCTACATTATCTGCAAACGATTCAGGGTAGGTAATTACCCGCAAAGTCCATATGGAGTCTCTGTTGTTCCCCTACGGGTTTGGCCTCTCATACACCCCGTCGCCCATGAGCCAGTGGATCCCACTGCGGATTTGCGGCGGCAGTCACAGACCGCCACCGCAAAACCTGTTCTTTCGGGGTTGGTTACAGCACCATCAACTCTCGCGGAAACGTTGTGAGCGTTTCAGCCCCTTCGGGGGTCACCAGTACATCGTCCTCAATCCGCACGCCCCCCAGGCTGGGCAGGTAGATTCCCGGCTCCACCGTGAAGGTCATCCCGGCCTGCAGGGGACGCCGGTTCCCCTCCACGATGTAGGGCGGTTCGTGGACCTCCAGCCCCAGGCCATGGCCGGTGCGGTGAATGAAGAAGTCCCCGTAGCCGGCCTCCCGGATGACCGTCCGGGCGGCCCGGTCTACATCCTGGGCGGCCCGTCCGGGCCGGATGGAGGCCCGTCCGGCCTCATTGGCCCGGCGCACCACCTCATAGACGCGCAACATCTCCTCCGGTAGCCCTCCCAGGGCGACAGTGCGGGTGATGTCGGAGACATATCCCCCCACCATTGCCCCGCAGTCTATGACGACGGTTTCCCCTCGCCGGATGGGGCGGTCTGTGGGGGTGGCATGGGGCGATGCGGCGTTGGGGCCGGCGACGACGATGGGCTCAAAGGGCATCCCCTCGCTTCCACCGCGCAGGGTTTCCACCATCAGCAGCCCCGCGACCTCCCGTTCGGTCATCCCCGGACGAATCTGGGTGAGGACAGCCCGCAAGGCCGCCTCCACCACAGCCACCGCCCGCCGCATCTGGGCGACCTCGCCAGCGTCTTTGGTGACGCGCAACGTCTCCATCACGTCGTCCGCAGGGACCAGTTGGCAATCGGGGGCATACCGCTCCAGCAGGCGGGCCTCCATCACCCGCATGCGCAACTCTTCCACGCCGATGCGCGCCTGGGCCAGTTCCAGCGCCGCGCAGGCCTGCTGAAAAGCCGCCGCCGGGCCCCTTTCGTCGGTATACGGATAGGTCTGGATCGCACCGCTCAGCGAGGCCACTTTGGGCTCCTCCAGCGCGGGGATGATAATGGCCGGGGGGGCATCCACCGGGAAGAGGGCTACGATAGGCCGTTCACTGAGGTGGAAGGAAAGGCCGGTCAGGTAGAACAGGTTGGCCCCCGGCACCAGGGCCAGGCAATCCAGCCCCTTCTGCTCCATTTGCTGTTGCAGGCGGACGATTCGGGAGGACATGGGACCTCACAGAACCTCACACGGAGACACAAAGACACAAAGAGTTTAGGTTTTTTTCTTTGTGCCTTTGTGTCTTTGTGTCTTTGTGTGAGATTCACCTCCGGCTACGGGGTGGGCGACGGCTCCGGCGTCGGCGTCTCCGTCGGCGGGACGGGCGTCGGCGTTTCCGTTGGCGGGAGCGGCGTCGGCGTCTCCGTCGGCGGGAGCGGCGTCGGCGTCTCCGTCGGCGGGATGGGCGTCCCGGTCGGGGTCTCGGTGGGCGTCGGGGTGAAGGTGGGGGACTCCACCGTCGGGGTGGGGGTCTCCGTGGGCGGCGGCGCCACAACGCAGCGGACGCGCGCCTCGTAGGTCCGCCCCAGCCGGTCCCACGCCGTCACCCGCAGGGTGTAAACGCCGGGGGCCAGCAGCGACGTATCCCAGACGGTAATCTGCCCGTCCCGCACCGGCGCCAGGTGCGGCCCGCTCACCCATCCCCAGCCGATGGGGTTCTCCCCCAGGCCGTACTCCACGTTGTAGTGGTCAAAGTTGGGGACGCTCACCGTCCCCATCACCGCCACGACGCCGAAGACGGTGGCGTCCTGGGAGGGGAAGGAGATGTAGACCTCAGGCTGACCCGATTCCGGGAGGCAGGCGCCCAGCGGGGCCAGCGGCAACCCGCCCCAGTCCTGGGTCTGCGCCCACTCCCAGCCCTGGGGGTCGGTGATGACGACCATCACCTGCCCGTTGCACCACTGGTACCAGTCGTGCTCCGGCCCCAGGGGCGGCTGGTCGGCGGCGAAGATTTCGGTCCGGCGCCGGGGGCAGTAGGGGCTGGGCTGGGTGCCGGAGTCGGCGCAGATTTCCATCTCCACAATCCCCGGCGGTCGGGGGAAGTCCCGCACCGGTTTGTCCTTCAGCGCGGCTTCCATGAAGTCGTGCCAGATGGGGGCCGCGCCCATGGAGCCCGCCACCCGGTCCATCGGGGTAAAGTCGGCGTTCCCCACCCAGACACCCACCACCAGGTCGGGGGTGTAGCCCACCGTCCAGGCGTCCCGGTAGTCGTTGGTGGTGCCGGTCTTGGCCGCCGCCGGGCGGGAGAGTTCCAGCCAGTTCGGGCAGCCGAAGGCCGGGCAGCGCGCCTGCCGGTCGGAGAGGATGGACGTGATCAGGTACGCGTGCTCGGGCCGGATGACTTGCTGACCGGCGGGAGGACGGCGGTTGTCCAGCAGGATGTTCCCCTGGTTGTCCTCAATGTAGAGAATGGGCGTCGGCGGCACCCGCACCCCGCCGTTGGCGAAGACGGCGTAGGCGCCGGTCAGTTCCAGCAGGGGCACCTCACCGCCGCCCAGGGTCAGGCTGAGGCCGTAGTCTTCCCGCGTGAGGGTGGTGATGCCCAGGCGCGCGGCCATCTCCTTGAGGGCCGGGATGCCGATGAACTGGAGGGCCTTGACGGCGGGGATGTTGTAAGAGTTGGCCAGCGCGCTGCGCACCAGTTGCGGCCCGTGAAACCGCCCATCGTAGTTGCGGGGGACGTAGGGCGGGTTGACGCCGTCCGGGAAAGCGGTCTGCAGGTCCCAGATGAGGGTGGCGGGGGTCCATCCCCGCTCAAAGGCGGCGACGTAGGTGAGGGGTTTGATGGCGGAGCCGGGCTGGCGGGGGGCCACCGCCATGTTCACCTGCCCGTCAATCTCCTCGTTATAGAAGTCGGCGCTGCCGACCATGGCCAGGATGTAGCCGGTGGACGGCTCCAGGGCGACCAGCGCGCCGTTCGTGGCCTGATGTTCGGCCAGGGCGGCCACGTGCTGGGCGACAACCTGTTCCGCCATAGACTGGAGGCCGGGGTCCAGCGTGGTGTAGATGCGCAGGCCGCTGCCCCGGTAGAGGGCCTCGGGCCCCAGCATTTGCTCCAACAGTTGCCGGACGTAGAACACGAAATGGGGGGCCGGGATTCTGTCCTCCGGGACGAGGGGACGGAACTGATAGGCAGCCATCTCGGCGGCGGCCGCGTCGGCCTGGGCCTGGGTGATGTAGCCCTCTTTGACCATCAGGCGGAGGACGTCCTTCTGGCGGGCCAGCGCCCGTTCCCTTCCCCCCGCGAAGACGTCGTAGGCGGCGGGGGATTGGGGGAGGCCGGCCAGGAACGACGCCTGGGCCAGGCTGAGGTCGGCGGCCGTGACGCCGAAGTAGGTCTCGGCGGCGGCCTCTATGCCGTAGGCCAGGTTGCCGTAGTAGATTTCGTTCAGGTAGATTTCCAGGATGGTGTTGCGCGGGTAGCGGCGGCTGATTTCGTAGGCCAGGATGACTTCTTTGATCTTTCGCCAGGCGGTGCGCTGGGTACGCTCCTCGGGGGAGAGGAGCAGGTTGCGGGCCAGTTGCTGGGGGATGGTGGACGCCCCGGAGACGGTCTCCCCGGCCCGCAGGTTGCGGTAGATGGCCTTGAGCATGGCGATAGGGTCAAAACCGGGGTGGCGGTAGAAATCGGCGTCCTCGGTGGCGATGGTCGCCTGGATCAGGTACGGGGAGATGCGGTCCAGGGGGACGTAGACCCGCCGCCCGCCCCGCGGGTCCATGACTTCGTAGAGCAGGGAGCCATCGCGCGCGTAGATTTTGGAACTGACGAAGGGGGATTGGCGGGCCAGCAGTTCTTCCGGCGGCGGCAACTGGGCGGCGATGAGCGCGTAGCCGGTGACCATCGCCGCGAAGAGGACGAAGAACAGCAGGAAGACGGCCATGGCGGCGATGAAGAAGGCCCAGGCCAGGCGGTTGCTGCCGGGGCGAGGCGGGGCCGCCGGGTAGGGGCCGGTCGGGTAACCGGGTGGCCAGGGAGGCTGACCACCAGTGGTGGGTATCCGTCGCGTCGGTTGTGTTTGAAGCGGGCGGGTTTGTCGGTTTCTCTCCATAACATGTCGGATTATAGCATTGGGAGAGGATGTGTCAAGGAATAGTGTAACTGTTCAGCCTCACCCCTCCCCCAGCGGCTTCGCCGCTGTTCAGCCTCACCCCTCCCCCAGCGGCTTCGCCGCTACCCCCTCCCCTC
>JAPYWT010000189.1 GCA_028276215.1 Thermoflexus sp.
CATTTACCCGGCCATCGGCGCCCGGCTGGGGGAGGCCAACGTCCAGCAGGCGCTGGGGGACCTGGCGCTGCGGGAAGACCGGCTGGGGGAGGCGCGGAAGCACTACGAAGCGGCCCTGGCCATTTACCCGGCCATCGGCGCCCGGCTGGGGGAGGCCAACACCCTGGCCGGCCTGAGCCGCCTGGCCCTCCGGGAGGGCCGGGAGGAGGCCCGCGCCCTCCTGCAACAGGCAGTGGACCTCCACGTGGCCATCGGCAGCCGCTACAGCGTCGCCGCCGACCTGGGGAACTTTGGGCTGGTCCTGCGGGACATGGGCCGGCAGGAGGAGGCCCGCCCCTACCTCCTCCAGGCGGCGGAAATTTTCGCCCAGATCGGCCTCTCCGAACTGGCCGCGCAGATGCTCCGGGCGGCCGGGGCGGAGGCGGTCTCCCTGCACCCGGCGGTGGCCCGAATGGCGCCGCTCCTGCTGGCCCTCGTCGCCGTGGCGGCGGGGGAAATCCGGGGAGAGGCCGCCCGCCCGGTGCGGGAGGCGCTGGCCGCAATGGCCCAAACCCAGGACTGGGCCGCACTGGCCGGGGCGCTTCAGCGCGTGCTGGACGGGGAGCGGGAGCGGGAGGCCCTGGCCCAGGGACTGGACGAGATAGACCAGCAGGCCCTGGCGCTGGTCCTGGCCGCGCTGCAGGACCCGCCGGCCCGCCAACTCCTCCGGGGGCTGGCAGCGGGGGCCGTCCACGAATAGGACACGAATACACGAATTTCACGAATCACGAATCAGCAATCAGCAATCACGAATCACGAATCCCGAATCAGCAATCACGAATCCCGAATCAGCAATCCCGAATCCCGAACCGAGGTGCCCATGCCCACCATAGACGACCTGATTGCCCAACTCCGTCAGATGCGAGAGCAGGCCCGGCTGGCGGGCGGACCAGAGCGGATTGACCGCCAGCACGCTGGGGGAAAATTGACCGCCCGGGAGCGGGTGGAGAAACTCCTGGACCCCGGCTCCTTCCGGGAACTGGATATGTTCGTCACCCACCGCGCCGTGGGGTTCGGCGTGGAGAAGCAGAAGTACCTGGGCGATTCCGTCGTCACCGGCTGGGGGACGATCAACGGGCGCCTGGTCTACGTCTTCTCCCAGGATTTCACCGTCTTCGGCGGCTCCCTCTCCGAGGTCCACGCCGAGAAGGTCTGCAAGATTATGGACCTGGCGATGAAGAACGGCGCGCCCGTCATCGGCCTCAACGACTCCGGCGGCGCGCGCATCCAGGAGGGCGTCGTCTCCCTGGCTGGCTACGCCTACATCTTCCTCCGCAACGTCCTGGCCTCCGGCGTCATCCCCCAGATTTCCGCCATCATGGGCCCCTGCGCGGGCGGCGCCGTCTACTCCCCCGCGATGACCGACTTCATCATCATGGTCAGGGACACCAGCCACATGTTCATCACCGGCCCGGACGTCATCAAGGCGGTGACGCGGGAGGAGGTGACCTTTGAGGAACTGGGCGGGGCGATGACCCACGCCACCAAAAGCGGCGTGGCCCACTTCGCCGCCGAGAACGAGGAGCACTGCTTTGACCTCATCCGCCGTCTTCTCTCCTACATCCCCCAGAACAACTTGGAGGACCCGCCCTTCGTCCCCACCGCCGACCCCGAGAACCGCATGGACGAGGAGTTGAAGACCATCATCCCCGAGAGCCCCACCCGTCCCTATGACGTGAAGGAGGTCATCCGGCGGGTGGTGGATAACGGGGAGTTCCTGGAAGTCCACGAGCACTGGGCGCAGAACATCGTGGTGGGCTTCGCCCGACTGGGCGGGTTCTCCGTCGGCATCGTCGCCAACCAGCCGCTGGTCCTGGCGGGCGTCCTGGATATAGACGCCTCCCGCAAGGCGGCCCGCTTCGTCCAGTTCTGCGACTGCTTCAACATCCCCATCGTCACCTTTGTGGACGTGCCGGGCTTCCTCCCCGGGGTGAACCAGGAGCACGGCGGCATCATCATTCACGGCTCCAAGTTGCTCTGGGCCTACTGCGAGGCGACGGTGCCCAAAGTGACGGTTATCCTGCGCAAGGCCTACGGCGGTGCCTACGACGTCATGAGTTCCAAGCACATCCGGGGCGACATCTCCTACGCCTGGCCGACGGCGGAGATCGCGGTCATGGGGCCGGAGGGGGCGGTGAACATCATCTTCCGCAAAGAGATTGCGGCGGCAGCGGACCCGGAGGCGGAGCGGGAGCGGCTGGTGCGGGAGTACCGGGAACAGTTCGCCAACCCCTACATCGCCGCCGCGCGCGGCTACATTGACGACGTGATAGAGCCCCAGGAGACCCGCCCCCGCCTGATTGAGGCGCTGAAAATGTTGCGGAACAAGCGGGACGCCAACCCGCCGAAGAAACATGGCAACATCCCGCTGTAGGGGCAACCTGTTTGGAATCCACGAAAGGCACGAAGAGCACGAAGTTTTCTATTTTTGCCGTAACTGCCTACCGGAGGGCCGTTCTGTAAAAACCACGAAGGACACGAAGTCTCCAAAAAGGGCACAAAGGATTTTATTCCCCTTTGTGTCCTTTGTGCATCCTTTGTGCCCTTTGTGGTAGGTAATTACTTTTTGCCACAAATGGAGAGAAAACGGAATTCGCGGCGAATCCAGAGGATGTTTCTGCCGAAAAACCAAATCCTTATATTATAAAATTCTTCGTGTCCTTCGTGTCCTTCGTGTCCTTCGTGTCCTTCGTGGATCCAGAGTCCGACCTATGCCCTCCCTCTGGCTGACATCCGACCGTACCCTCAACATTGCCCATCGCGGGGCCAGCGCCGTCGCGCCGCCCAACACCCTGGCAGCCTTCCGCCGCGCCGCCGACCTGGGCGCTGACGGCGTGGAACTGGACGTCCACCTCTCCGCCGACGGCATCCCGGTGGTCATCCACGACTTCACGGTGGACGGGACCACCGACGGCACGGGCCGGGTGCGGGACCTGTCCCTGGCCGCGCTGCGGGAACTGGACGCGGGGTCCCGCTTTGACCCGGCCTTTGCCGGGGAGCGTATCCCCACGCTGGAGGAGGTCTTCGCTGAAGTGGGGGGCCGTCTCCTCATCAACGTGGAACTGAAGTCTATCCCTGGCAACGACTACCCGGGGCTGGAGGAGGCGGTGGCGGCGCTGATCCGGCGGCACGGCCTGGCGGACCGGGTGCTGGTCTCGTCGTTCAACCCCTTCGCCCTGCGGCGGTTCCGGCGGGCCATGCCGGAGGTGCCCGTGGGCTTTCTTTATGAGACGGCGCCCCTTTCCCGCGCCGCGCGCCTGGTGGCGGCGCTGGTCCGCCTGCGGCCCCAGGCCCTCCACCCCTGGTGGGGCATGGTCACCCCGGCGGTTGTCCGGCGGGCCCACGCCCGGGGCCGGCGCGTCGTCGCCTGGACGGTGGACGACCCCGCCGCCATGGCCCGCCTGGTGGAGTGGGGAGTGGATGCCATCATCACGAACCATCCGGAGCGAATGCCCGGAATAAAAATTCCGTGAAAATCCATAACTACCTACCAGGAGCCCCCTGGACAAGCACCATAAAAGACGCCAGCGCAGGCATGCCCCGGTAGCGCAGGCCGCCAGGCCTGTGCGCAGGCTGACCGCCTGCGCCACGTTGTCTGCAAACCAACCGGGTAGGTATTTACGAAAATCCGTATTATCCGTGCCAATCCGTGTCCTGTTGTGTACAATCTGGCCTTTTGGGCCCCGAATTCCGGGATACTCATGAATCGCTGCCCCTGTTAGACAACTCTGGAATTTTGAGTATAATTATCTGAAACGGCCACTGTCCATTGGGAGGGAGGGCACGATGAGCAGAGAACACATCCCCGTGCGTGGGCTGATCAGCGCGCTGCTGGCCCTGGTGGCCACGACCGCCCTGCTCCTGGTCCTGCAGCCCCAGACCTCGGCGGCCCCCGGACCGGTTTCCCGCCTCCTCCCTGCCTCCGTTCCCCAACTCCAATCCCCGTCCGGGCTGCGGATGAGCAAAGAAGGACCGGATTGGGTGACCGTCCGGGACATCCTCACCTACACCCTTCTGATCACCAATGCGTCCGGCCAGACGCTCCAGAACGTGGTCATCACCGATACCTACACCACGAAAAACCCCCAGGGGAACACGCTGTTTGCCATCTACAACGGCAACTACATCACCTATGGCATCAATGTGGAGTGGTTCACCTACACGCTGGACAGCCAACTCCGGCGGGGGGAAATCTACTGGCATCTGGGCACCCTGGCCCCCGGCGCGTCGGGGCGCATTGTCTTCACGATGAGCATCCCTTCAGCTCTCCAGCCCCAGTACCAGGATCCCCCAATGGGCCCCTCCGACCTGGAGAACTCCGCCGTCATCACGACCAGCACTCCGGGCGTGGCCGGGAGCGACGACATCGTGGTGTCGTCCATCGTGGGACCGGTGTTGAAACTGACGAAGAGTTTTCAGACCGAGACCGGTCGCACCGACGGGGAGCGGGTGGGGAGACTGGTAACCTACACCATCAGTGTGGAGAACCGGCCCCGGGAGGACTCCTGGCCCGCCACCAACCTGAAGGTATGGGAGCAACTGCCTGCCTATCTGGACTTCGTCCAGGCCTGGGCCGCGGTCCCCGGTGTGGCCGTGGAGTTCACCCCCACTGCCCGCTTCATCACCTGGACCTACCCGTCCACTTTCACCCTGCCCCCCGGCGAGACCACCTATGTCACCTTCACCCTCCGCGTCACCCTGACGGCGCCGATCAACCAGAGCATCAAAAATGATAAGTGGCGTTGTCGGGCGATTTCCGCCGAGATGATCAATCCGGTCCAGTGCACCAATGAACCATCCCTGAAAGCGCTGCCTCCGCAGGACAAAACGGTGGAGACCACCTCCCCACCCACTCAGGCCGACCGGAGTTACCCCAATCGCCCGGTGACCTACACTGTCTACCTCTACAACCCCCTTCAGGACGTGCTGACGGACGTCGTCGTCCTGGACCATCTGCCCTCCACCTTTGTCTTCCAGCAGATGATCACCGGCCCTCAGCCGGCCGAGATTCTGACTCCTACCAACATTGTGCGCTGGGGAGGGCTGACCCTCCCGCCCAACGGGGTCATCAGTTTCACCTTCCGGGTCTGGATCGGTGCCCAGACGCCTGTGGGGGACAACTGTACAGATAAAGACTATTACAACATCATGACCGTCACAGCCCCGGCCCTTCCGGTCCCTTACGGGGCGACGAATCTGGCCCCGGTGAAATTGGTCCCCCAACTGAGAGTCAACAAGAGCGTCTACCCCAACCTTCAGACCCCCGGTTCCCTGGTCACCTACACCATCACTCTGAAGAACGAGGGGAACACTCCGGTTACCGGGATCATCCTGACCGACACGCTCCCGAACTATTTCCGCTTCCACTCCATGGCCTCCTCCCCACCCGGCGACCCGTACACGATGGGCAACGTGATTCGGTGGGATAGTTTCC
>JAPYWT010000090.1 GCA_028276215.1 Thermoflexus sp.
CAGGTAGGTCATTGCTCCACCTCCATTTGCAGGGCCAGTTGCAACGCTCTGGCGGGGGAGAGGGGGCGCTGGGCCGCCTCCGCCCGCCGGATGACGCTGGCCGGTCGGGTCTCCGGCCCCTGGGCCAGTCGTTCCTCTCCCACAGGCCCCACCCAGAGAAGCCCCCGTTGCAGGATGATTTCCCTGGGGGGATAGCCGTACTTCTCCCGGAAGCGGGCCGCCGCCTTCTCCTGGGGGGTGTCCGGGGAGAAACAAAGCCAGTAACCGGGAAGTCTGCCGTTATTCTGCATCCTGCCCCCCTCCCCGGCCCCCAGTTTGCAGATCCTCTCGCCAGGGGTTGTGCTTCTGCGGGCCCAGGACGTCCATTCGGGCTTTGTAGGCCAGAAGGCTGGAACGCAGGATCAGCCAGTCTCGGCCGGTTTTGCGGGCCTCTACCCTTCCTTTTCGGGTGAGGTAGCGGATATGGGCTGTTGTATAATCTGTCAGTGCTGCTGCTTCCCGTACCGTGATCCAGCCTTCTATCGCTGTCGTCGCCATTTTGCTTAACCTCTCCTGACTACTTGTTTATTCTTTTGCGGATAAACTTGTTCTTTAAAAAAGCGAAATGTTTATTCGCTTACGGATAAACTATACCATGAAAAAAGGGGGCTGTCAAGTCCCCTTTCATCTGTTGATTACTGTTTCTTCGCCCGTTCCACACCGCCCGGGGCATGCTTGGCGCGACCCAGGCGATCTACCAGGCTTTTGTATTCCACCAGTTCCCGCGTGTTTACCATCCAGTCGCGGCCGAACTTTTTTCCCCTGATCCGGCCGTGCCGGATCAGCCAGCGGATGTGTGCCGGGTCGTAGCCGGTCAGCCCGGCAGCCTCTCTGGTCGTGATCCATTCAGCAGAGTCAAAGTGGTCGGGCATAGTGGCAGGTATCCATAAGGGATGGGGGCCTGTCGTCTATCCAGGGATTACCTCACGAACATACCTGCTGGAAACCAGGCGATCCAGAGCATTCCCAATTTCTGTAACGGCTGGCCCCTCTAACAAAACGGCGATCTCATGGTTGAACAGAATACCTCGTCTCGAGAGATTGGATGAGCCGATCAGGGCCAGACGCCGGTCAACCATGACAGCCTTGGCGTGCAGGTCAGCATCTCCCTCAGCAACGAAATCGTAGAGATGAAAGTGGGGATAGGTTATGGCGATTCGGTACA
Organism: Thermoflexus sp.; assembly: GCA_028276215.1. GTDB lineage: Bacteria > Chloroflexota > Anaerolineae > B4-G1 > DUEL01 > SpSt-77. The sequence continues at coordinate 1,205 of JAPYWT010000090.1, forward strand.
GCCGGGCAACCACATCCGACGGCTGGTCATTCAGACGATTGATGATCAGCCTGACCTGTACGCCTCTGACCAGAGCCGCTTCCAGCCAGTCTAACAGCGGATCGGCGCCGTTGCTGATGGCATAGGCAGTCAACGCAATTTCCTGTTCTGCTTCCCGGAAGATTCGTGCCAGGGCAGATTCAATGGAACCGATACCGCCGCCCATCCAGGCAGTGCCAGTAACGACAACGCTGACCCTGGTCTCGCTCACGGCAGATTCTCCAGCAACAGTTTCCGGTCCAGCCACATGTTGCGATGCTCGCATGAGGTTTCGGAGACCAGGGCGCAGGCATAGCAGGCTGCCCCGTTGTATTTTCCTGGAGCAAAAGTCTCTTCACCACACAGAGGGTCGTTAGAGCAGGCGTCCAGGTTGCGAAATGCTGTCTCCAGTACCCGCTCAAATTCAGGCACCAGCGCCACCAGTCCTCCAAGAGTGCCATCGCCGCCGGGCTGAGCCGTGTAGAGCAACACGCCGCCTCCCGCATCGCCACTATCTTCGTCCACCTCCACAAAGACCCGTTCCCTTATAGATGCACCGGAGTAGCCCGAATCCACTGCCAGGGCATTGATCAGGCGATGGGCCAGCGTGTGCCACCAGACGAATACAGGGTGCAACCTGTCCCGTTCATCGGGATGGATGCGCTGCCCAAAGCCATCCGGATCAATCCAGGCGTCAAACCAGGAACGGGCCGCATCACCTTTCAATGGAAAATGTCGGGCAGTAACGTCCGGCTGAAGGCCAGGGGCCAGGTCCAGGAAGATGCCTTCGCCGAAGAGTTCCACACCGGGGTACCAGCAGCGCTGTCCATCATCATAGACGCGATCCACGGGTGGATTGAGGGGATCCAGCCGGCGATAACCGGTCTGGACCATCACCACCCGCAGGCGGTTGACCGGCGTGACCCGCAGCCGGTGTCCGCGCGGACCGGTCAGGGTGCGCACCTGCCCGCGAATCACCTCAAACTGGGGCGGTGCACCTGGAGTGGGGGATGGCTGGGGAGGGGCGCCATAAGCAGCAGCATGACGGAGGGCTTCAAACTCCTGCAGGCGCAGATTACGTATCGTGGCTGGCAGGTCGCCGGCCACCGTATCGGCAATGGCTGCCAGGATGATCTCCTCAGGGTAGTTCTGAATCTCTATGAGGACAGCCGGGCGAAGCAGGTTTTGCTGTACCAGCGTCTGGAGCTTATTGAGAAGTTCCTGCTTGCTGCGGATGGATTGTGTGGCCAGCACGGCCCGCACCACCGTCATCTCCAGCAAGCGGTGCAGACGGGTGGAACGTGGAGGAATGGTCAGCGCTGTCTGAAGTTCCGAGATACGCAGATTTGCCGCACCACGCTGGATGATTCTCGACGGCTCATCACAACCTGGCCTGCTGTCGCCGAATTCGGGGAAACGACCAGAACAGCGCCATTCCCGGGCATAGGCCACGCCCAGGTTGATGCTGGCGCCACAGTTGGGACAGGCGATTTCTACGTTGCGCAATCCCCCACCGCCACCCCGCCAGTAAAGGTAAGACGGGTTGCAGTTCGGACGTGTATGAGAGATGATCCCCACCCAGTCCACATCGTCCAGGTGCCCGGCGGGACAGGCCTGCACGAAACGGATGGCCTGCCGTCGTACCTGCCGCCAGGCTTCGTAATGATTGGGAAGCGGAGGGCAACGCGGACAGGCGCGATTGTCGTTCTGTGTCTTTTGATAGAGCAGCCCGTGCCGCACACAAAGCGCCCAGGAAGGGAAAGGCTCCGTCTCATAAATGGCCTGGTAGTCCGGCTCACCCAGTTCGGCGTTGGATGGCAGGCGCAGGATGCCGGCCCCATTGAGCAACGCCTGGGACAGGCGCAGGTCGGTGATCTCAAAGTCGGCCGGACGACGCCGGTCAAACAGGCCAGAGCGGTCCAGGGTTGGAATGATGCGGGGGCCATCGGGCCCTTCCAGGATGGCCCCAGGCCCGTAGGTGGTGATGAACTGGGAGCGGCGCAGAGACTGGGTCATGGTTCAGCTCTTGAATCCGGTGGTTTCTTCAACTTCCCGCAAAGACTGGGGAGCATTTTCATAGACCTCAGACAGACCCTGAGCCCGATGCTGGGCGTCTCCCAGAACCACGTGACGTTCGGGAGGACGCAACAGCGCGGGTTCGCTGTAGACAAAGCGATCAGGGTCGGGATGCAAATGTGCCAGAGCTGCCCAGCGGTCCAGTTCAGAAGCGGCTTCCTGAGCCGTCACACCTGCAGGCGGCTGGCGTCCGGCGGGTTGTTGACGGGCCCGACTTTCCAGCAGGTCCGGGATGATGCTGACTTCTGCATCGTGACGATGCGGCCCCATCCGTCGGGCCTCAGCGAAGTAAGCACCACTGAGCCGCTGCTGCACCCGCCACCCGGGATTCACCGGCTGACCGTTCAACTCTCTGGCGTGGCGCAGCAGGATGACCGCCAGCGGCCCCAGGCCCCGTTCACGGGCACGAGGGGAGAAGGGCGCCACGGTGATGGGTTCCACATGGCGATAGAGCGCGCGGTGGTAACCGGTGAAGAACTCGTAATGGTCCAGGTCACGCGGCCGGCTGGCCCGGAAAAAGGTGACAATCAGCCCCCCGCCCTGACGTCCCACCCGCCCCGTGGCCTGGATATAGGATGCGGTCGTCTTGGGCTGACCGTGGACCACCATCAGGCTCAGCCGATCCACGTCCACGCCGGTGCCGAACATTGATGTGGCGAATACAGCATCCAGAGCATTGGGGGCAGGAATGGTCAGGCGTTCCAGCAAGGCAGGCAGATCCAGCGAACTGGCCCGGCTGGACAGTTCCAGCCAGCGATCCAGCGGCCGGGCTGCAGCACCGGCCCGGAAAGCGATACGCTCGGGGATGTCCTGCCGGAAGAGGGAAAGGGCACCGGCCAGTTCCCGAATGGCGTTGAAATAACCGACCAGGGTGTAAAAGCGGTCTGCCTGCGGTGTCTGGCTGACCTGCCATCGTTCGTAGGCGCTCTGCAGGAGCGCTGACCAGATACGCACAATGGGGGTCTGCGCTCCCTTCCCTGGCGCACATACGGCGACGTACAGACGGCCAGGGCGGTTGCCCTCCAGGGGGTGGATTTCCCGGTCACGGGCGAAGAAACGGTCGTCGGCGGAAATGGCCCAGGGAGGAAACTGAGCCAGTCGCCGGTCAAAAATGGCCTGCACCTGCGGTTCGGCCTGACGTACTGTGGCCGTTGAGGCGATGTATTTGGGAACAACGGTCTGGCCGTTCTGCTGCCGCTGGCAGAGCAGGTCAACGGCGGTCTCGTACAGCCCGACCATGCTACCCAGCGGTCCCTCAATCAGATGCAGTTCATCCTGGAGGATCAGGTCGGGCGGCAGGAAGGGCGGGACTGGCACATGCAGCGGATTGCCACGAGAAAGGCCCGGGGGATGGGGCTGGTAGCGTGACGGGAGATTGCTGCCGCTGGAGGGCGGGCAGCCTTCCCTGTAGTATCCCCAGCGACTGTGATAGTGCGTCACGTTGCCAAAGAGGGCAGCCGCCTTTGGTTCAAAGGCCAGCCGGGCGAACTTGTCCACGGTGGCGATGACCAGAGAGGGACAGCGATGGTAGATCTGGTCATCTACTGTCAGAGCCGGAATGGGAATCCGGCTGGAGATTCGCGATGTCTTGCCCCGGCGACACCAATCAGGAGTCTCCTGCCAGTCCATTCCCGGCACCATGGGCAGTCCGGCGGTATCCTCTGTAGCCATCACCCCCAGTGCCATCTGAGGAGTACCCGGTTGAGGAGCAGAGCGGGTGATGCGCGATAGAGGCACCTGCTCTGCCCAGGCGTGCTGGTTAAGTTCACATTTCGGGTTGGGACAATACACGTCAAAGTCGCACTGGCGGGCGTTGTTCTGGCTGTTGTCATAGGTCAGAATGAAATAGCCGGGTCGGGATGGGCGGGCAGCCAGCAGGGCCACATCCTGGCCCAGCGCCGGGGCAATGGTCTGATACCACCACTCGTCCACCTGCCGGGCGCTCAGGCTCTTCCCGTCCGGAATGGTGAAGGTCAGGGAGAGGGTGCGATAATTGGCTGTTGCGTGAGGGGTAAGGGTGGCCGCATCCACGCTGAGCCAGGAGTTTGCCGGCTGAAACTGGGCCGGCGGCGGCGTGGTGGCCCGCCCTCCCTGGAAGACAAAATGAAGCGTGTGCTGCCCGGGGCCCAGGCCCTCATCCGGCACGGCCAGCGTTGCCCTGCAGCAGGGGCAGGTCAGCACCTGAGCAGGTTCACCCTCCATCTCAGGCTGAACGCCCCGAAGATTACGACGCAGTGCTTCATTCGGACCATTATAATTGGGCTCAGCACCTTGCAGAATCTCCAGCGCACCAACATAGCGGATAAATCGTCCAGTGCTGTCGCGGGCAGTAATACTGAGCAGGTTGTTGGGCGTCACGCCGCCGCCCACCCACAGGCCAGCCGAGAAACGGACACCACCCCACAGGAAAGTCTCCTGATTGGGACACTCCCCTGGCCGCCAGCCAACGGGCCCGGTGGGTGTGTCCAGTCCCCAGACCCGCAGCATCTCACAGGCGGTGATGACGCCCAGCGCCCGGCGGAATTGCTGGATGGTCAGCAGGCGCAGGGTGTAACGGGAAAGCACTCCGACTCCGGCGCCGGTGCGGTCACCGGACTGCCGGTTCAGGGCGCGACGCCGGCGCAGGGCCAGGGTGAAGGCTGCCAGACCCAGGTAGGCCTCGGTCTTGCCGCCGCCGGTGGGAAACCAGAGCAGATCGCAGGTGCGCCGGTCAGGGTGAAGCGGATTGGCCAGGGCGGGGATGTTGAGCAGAATGAAGGCGAGCTGGAAGGGGCGCCAGGTGAGCACCTGCCCCCTGGCCCATTGCGATTGCAGGGCAATGGCCTTATTGGCAAAGCAGAAGGCCAGCCGGACATCCTCATCGGTGGCCAGGATTTCAATGGCTTCCTGAATACGCTCAGCAATCCGCCTGCACTGCTGGAGATGGGCTTCAGCCACCATCTGCTGTGCGGCAGGCAGGTCGGCCACCAGCGACTGCTGTTCCTGAATCCAAATCCGGTAGCCATCCACCAGCGGCTGCAGGTTGTTCCGCACCTCTTCTGGCTGCCAGGTTTCGGCCAGCGCTTCGGGATCAAGGACCGGTGGGGGGCCGTACCGGTCGTCCCAGTCCATATGCGGGGCTTCAATGGGATAGCAGGGCACCAGTTCGGTGCGCACATCGGCGGGAGAGAACTTTGCCCGTTCCGGCTGAGGTACCACCACGGCATCTGTCCAGGCAAAGGGCGCTTCGCCGGGAGAGGGAATGAAAGGATGAGGCCGTTCCGGGTCAATCGCTTTCCAGGTGGCGCCGCACAGGTGGCCCCGGGCCAGCGCCGTACGGTCGCGGTAGAGCAGGGCCAGCGAGGCATCTTCGGCAGCCAGCGAGCCAGGGGTTGTGTTGGGCAGGGTACCGGCGCCGGCCGTCCACACCGGCACGAGAGAAGTACCGGGGCAGCAGTGCACCCGAATCTGCGGCTGGAAAAGGTGGTCGCTGGTATCGGGGTGTCTGTTCCCTGTAACTTCAGTGACGTTGACCAGAAAGAGCGAGACGCGCCAGCAGTGATCAGAAAGGGGCCGGGAGCGCAACTGGAGCGAGACGCCTTCGCCAGCGGCCCATACCTTATCCTGATCAGCCCGCACCGGGCCGGTCAGAAATGCTGCCGGCTGACGCTGCCAGCCCTGTTGATGACGCTGATAGCGGGCCCAGGTGGCGCAGACCTCAATCTGCGGCGGCCCGTCATCGGCCTCAACGGTGAAGGACAGGCCGATAGAGCGGGGCAGGGCTTTGGGGTCCAGGGCGGGGGAGAAAGTGCCCGGCACCACCACGTACCCCTGTGTGTCCTGGTCCTCCTCACTGGACGTCTCCTCAATGACCTGATCAATGTCGGCATCAATCTCGTCAGGTGGGCGCGGAGCGCGAGCCGGGGCCAGCACGCCAGTGATGTATTCGTCGCGCGGGTCCTGGGTTTCGGGCAGAATTTCATACGGGCCGTCGCGAGGGCCCAGGATTTCTTTGATCAGGGCAATCAGGATGTGGTCGCGTTCGGACAAGGGGACACCTCACCGGGTCACAGTTCCTTTCAGGGACAACCGGCCAGCAACTCTTCCGCCTTCTGAAAGTGCTCAGCGTAATCCCGCTCCTGGCTCAACCGCCGGGCCTGCTGCAAAATTTCCCGCGCCTCTTCGCGCCGCTTCAGCGCCAGCAGCACCTGCCCCAGGCTGAGCAGGCATTCCACCTCTTCTTCCTTCAACTTTATCTCCCGCGCCAGTTCCAGCGCCCGACGGGCGGACGGCTCCGCCTGCTCCGGGTGGCCCATCTCCCGCAACAGTTCGCTTCGCAGGTATTCAGCATCCTGTTCACAGCTTTTCCAGCCCATCTGCCGCGCCTGCGGCAGCACTTCCTCCACCAGCCGCAGTGCCTCGGCCAGTTCTCCGCGCGCCTGCTCTGCCAGTGCCAGGGTGAGTTGAGCATGGGCCACCAAACTGGGATTTCCTTCCTCTCGTGCTGCCCCAACGCTCGTTTCGGCGTGGCGCACCGCTTCGGCATGGTTGCCGCGTTTCCGCATCAGGTCGGAGAGACTGGCGTGAACATTAGAACGATAGAACGCCTGGCTCTCTTTATCGGTAAGCGAGTCGGCCTCGCTGAGCGCCTGTTGCAGCCAGTCCAGGCCCGAGTCCAGTTCTCCAATTTCCACGGCGTATTCTCCCAGACAGCTCAGGTGTTCAACCACCTCTTCCTGATCCCCCAGTTGCCGGGCCAGTTCCAGCCCTTCCAGAAGCAGCGGGCGGATCTCATTCCAGCGGTTGCGCAGGTCCAGAATGGCCATTCGCGAGGCCAGCAGGCGGGTGGCGTCTATCTGGGCAGCCTTATTCCCTGTCTCCCGCGCTCTTGTCAGCAGGCGGGTGGCGGCTTCGATGCTCTTCTGAATCTCGCCGGCATTGGCCCAGGCGCGAGCCAGCTCGCTCAAGGCACCCAATTCCCGAGCGGTGTCACCCTCCTGGTGGGCCTGTTCTGCCGCTCTCTGGGCATAACCGGCGGCGCTGTGAAAATCACCC
>JAPYWT010000478.1 GCA_028276215.1 Thermoflexus sp.
TCATTGTCTTTCCTCCCAGGCGCAGCGGCGCAGCAGATCGTCGGCCTGATCCAGCAGGTCATCCAGGCCACACTCATGGGCCAGACGGCGGGCTTCCGAAGCATGCTCCCGCGCCAGCCCAACGTTGTGGCGGGCCAGTTCCACTTCGGCAAGAGCTAATTGGACGTGTGCCTGTTCCTGGCAGAGATCCAGTTGTCTGGCTGTGCGCAGGGCTTTGGAGAGATGCCCGACGGCTTCTTCGTAGCGCTTCATTTCCATCAGCACGGCTGCCAGGGCGCGGCGGGCGGTGATGCTGCGCCGGCGGTTGTGGTTTTCCGTATAGAGGTCCAGAGCGGTCTGGGCTGCAGAGAGCGCTTCTTCCAGATGACGCATCTGCAGGCGGACACGCGCCTCGGTGACCCAGGTATCTCCTTCAGCCTCCCGGTCTCCCACAGCCAGCGCTTTCTCCCGCGCCCGTTCGGTCAGTTCCAGAGCCATGGCGTACTGGCCGCGCTCCATCTCCAGATGGGCCATATCGTCCAGAATCCAGGATTCCAGTTGCGCATCACCTGCCTGGCACGCAAGGCTCAGCCCTTCCCGAAGCGCAGCATCCGCCTGCCCCAGGCGTTTCTTCCCCAGGTACACTCCGCCGATGTGCTGACAGATATTCGCCACCTGTTCCGGCTCATCCAGTTGCTGGAACTCCTGGCGGGCCTCTTCCAGAAGTTGCAGCACCTCTGGCTTCTGCGCGCCATAGATGTCTTCCAGGGTAATGGCCAGCGTTTTCCGGAGGCTTGCCCTTAACCGGATAATCTCTGGTTTCTCCTCCACGCCTGAAAGCATGGCCAGAGCCGCTGCCAGCATCTCCGCGGCGCGGTGATATTCATCGCAGTCGCGATACTCACTGCCCAGCAACCAGTACAGCAACGGCATCCAGCCGCTATTCGCTGAGGCCATCGCCAGGACAAAGGCTTTGCGATATTCCAGCAATGCCCGATAGTGATCGCCCTGCTGGTGAAAGCGCCTGCCAGAGTCAATCAGGGACTGAATATCCTGGCTTTCGTCCGGCATTGTACCATCCTCATTATGCTGAAGCGGCTTCCCGCAGGCCGGGGGTCTTTTCAAAGATGGCGTCTTTTGCCCTCTCCAGTTCGTCACTCAGGAGAGCAACAACCTTTCTGCCATCCGTGGCCTGCACCACCGTGTAAAAAAGCCTCAGGAAAGGCTGCACATCAAATGGAACGCGCGTATCATCATCTTGTCTCTGGATCAACACCACCGGTTTACCGGCTCCCATGGCGTAGCCCACCTCAATCAACACATTGGGATTGGCACCGGTAATATCGGCAACCAGAAAATGGCTGTTCCTGATCTTGACCTGGATATTCTGCCAGACCACCAGGTCTTCGGGTTTTTCAACCACTGTTTCCAGCCTGACCCCCATTTCTCTCCTGAAAACTCTCTTGATTGCGTCTTCAATTTCAGCAAACTCGGGACGATAGGGCCGGGCGAAGCAGGCGGTACGGACGGCAGGGAGCACCGGAGCTGCTGGCGTCAGGCGTTGGTTTTCTTCTTGCAGGCGGCTTACCTCGGCCTGCAGCCTCTGGAGTTCCGCTTCCAGCGCCTGCATATGGGCCGGGTCTGCTGCCAGCGCCCGCTGGCGGAGTTCGCGCACTTCGTTGATCTTGCTGATCAGAGCGCGAATGGTGCGGTTGTTGCTGTCAAAGATACGCCGGGCGTTCTCCAGGGTCAGCGAGCGGGGCGCGCTCAGCATCAGGGCATTGTTGTAGATGGTGGTCAACACGTCAACTTCTTCCACATCCTCACGCCGGGGGTATTCCTGAGCCAGTTGCTGGATCACCTCGTTATCCGCATTCAGATAGAGCACTCCGGCGCCCGAGATTTTCTTTTGGCGTCCCTTCTCCAGTTCTTCCATCAGGGGCTTCAGCAATCCTTTCAGAGCCGGGCTGACATCCGGATCGTCCAGCAGTTGTCGCGCCTGCTGCTCGTAGGAAGGCAGTTCGGGAAAGATAAGAACGGCGGGAATGCTGGCCGGCTCGTACCGGACCACGCGGGCTTCAATCCGGCGGTCTGCATAGGCTTCTTCCAGTTCTATCCATTTCGCCTCTTTGGGGCGGAGTTCTTCAAAAATATACTCACCGCCCACATCCAGACGGCGCAGTTCCACATCCGGATGGCGTTCGGCGTATTTCTTCAGGAAGGGCTCTTCCGGGAAAAACTGGGCATCTATCACCCGCACACCGCGTGCCTGGAACAGAAACGCGTGTTGACCCACTCCACCCGGTGTGGCAAAGTAGTAGATGTAACGCTTGCCGTTCTCCTGAGTCTCCTCTCTGCCACGGCGTATCAGGCGGGATTGCTCAAAGTAGCGGGGCAGGTTCATATAGCCGACATCGGTATCAAACAGGACGATGTCTTTGATACGGTCAAACAATTCGTCGGAGACCAGCGCCCAGGCCTTGATGACCAGGTTGTGGTTGGTGACAATCTCCCGGAACATACGCGGGTCGTCCTGGGATTTCCTGGCCAGCCATTCCAGGATGTGCCGTCCTAAAGCCTGCTGGACGCGGATCAGGTTCTCGTCCCTGCGGACCGATTCCCGGCTGGTGGTTTCCCGCAGATTGGGGCTTTCCACGATGCCTTTCACAAATTTGGCCCATTCGGGCAGGACGGTGCGATCGTCCTT
>JAPYWT010000026.1 GCA_028276215.1 Thermoflexus sp.
AACATCCGACGCACATACACGGTGGCATCGCCGTGTTCCCGCACGATGGCCAATGGCTGCTTCGGGACGATCAGCACACCCCCAACTTTGAAGCGCCCCTCATCTTCCACAATGCTGACCGGAACGATGTCCAGGATGCCCACGTCCTGGAAGCGACGCCGGGCAAATTCCCGGTATTCAGCTTCCGGAACCGCCTCTCCCTCCCAGGCGCGATGCCAGGGAGCATTCATCGTATTGACCGGCGTGCGACTGTAGCCCAGGTAAATGGGGACGCTCAGCAGGTCGGCGTACAGGCGGATCAGTTCCGTCAGTCTCTCTTCGTTGAGGAGACCGATGTGTCGGGGGTCCACCTTGATGGTTACCCGGGTGCCGGGCCGGTCTTTTGTGCCTGGTCCGGTCTGGTATTCCTGACCGCCCGCGCAGGCCCACCAGATCGGTTCAGCGCCTTCCTGATACGACAAAGTGTCAAACTCAATCCGGTCGGCAATCATAAAGGCGGAGAGGAGCCCCAGCCCAAAACGGCCGATCAATCTTTCTGCCAGGGGAATTTGCCCTTCTTCCTCCAGCCAGCGACGCACCTCATCGGTATGGCTGCGCCCGATGACGGTCAGAAATTCCTCCACTTCCTCAGCCGTCAACCCGGCGCCGTTGTCTTCCACAATCAGGGTGTGATCCCAGGCGTTGAAATCAATTTTGATTTCCGGCGGGGGCGCATTGGGATCCTTCGCCTGACGGACGATACAGGTATCGTTGGCGTTCTGGATCAATTCGCGGATGGCCACGCTGGGATCGGAGTACAGGCTCTCCCCCAGCATCTTGATAACGCCGGGCAGATTGATCCGCATCTGTCCCGTGGCAGTGACCTGTTGTGCGCTCATTTCTTAAACCTCCTTATCAATCGTTTGAAGAAAGAAACTCTTTTTAGAGATGATGATGGCTCTACTGGTGCGGTTCCAGAGGGTGGCGGTTCGTTGCCACTTTCCTCTTCTTCACTTTCGGCAGGCTCTGCCGTCTTTTCCCTCTCCGGCTCCTCAAACGGCGACGGCGCGTAAGGAGCTGTTTTCCCCTCCGGGCGCAGCCGTTCCTCCTGTTCCAGAAGCAATTCAATCACGCGCATCTGGGCGCGGGCGACCGACTGGCTGAGCTCAGGGGTCAGTTCCACGCCGGCAGCCAGCAGGGCACTGCTGTAGATGGCCCGCAGCGCTGCGTTGAGGATTGTTTCATCGCCCTGATATTCTGCCAGCCGCTGGATGATAGGATTGTCCACATTGAAACAGAGACCGTAAGCATCGGACCGTTCCCGTCCGATGCGGGTCATAAAGTCAATCAGCGAGCGACTGCCATCTACAATCTGCTCAATCAGGCGTTCGGTGTCGTAATCAGCCTGACGGACGACCATGGCCGGCATTTCTGGCGGGTAGAAAGAGACGGCGCGAGCAACGATGCCCAGGTCTTCGTAGCGGGCTTCCAGCGCCCGCCAGCGGGGGGCCTCCGCAAAGGTCATCAACTCCACCACCCCGGAAGCCATCTGGCGCAGCCCCACATTTTCCCCCCGTTCGGCATATTTGCGCAGAAACTGCTCTTCCACCAGGTCCGCCTGAATCACCGGGACGCCCCTGGCACGAAAGATGGCGCTCTGTTGCTGGCCCAGTGGCTGCTCTCCGGGCACGTAGTAAATGGTCCTGATCCCGCCCAGCCGTTCCGGTACCCGTTCCAGATACCTGGGCAGGACCATCGGGCCCATATCCGTCTTGAAGGGAATCAGATCACGAACCTGATCAAAGAAAAAGTCATTGCGCACAGCTCCCCATTTTACCGGCCAGTCATGCTGGCGAATCACTTCCAGGAAGGTCGGCCGGTCGTCCTCTGCCAGCCGGCGCACAAACGATGTCACCGCTTTTTCCAGAAAGGACTGGAGCGCCCGGTAGGCGGCGTTATCCACAATGGCTGCCTCGCGGCTGGCCACCAGTTCAATGGTGGCGCAATCCAGCACACCGCTGACAAAACCGGCCCATTCAGGCAGCAGGTTCAGATCCTCTCCCACATACATCCGTTTCTGGAACAGGTCTATGGCGCGTAACCTGCGCCTCCATTCAGCACTGCGCGGGGGAATGAAAAGCACCCCCTGAACGGAAAGGTCTTCTGATTCGTGGGCAACGGGTTCCAGCGCCAGCGGCCTGACGCCGTAACGATGCCGGATGTATTCGGCGTACTCCACCTCTGCGGCATCCCGGTGCCAGGGGGCCTGCATGCGGTTGACCGGCTGAGGAGAGTGATTCAGGTAGATGGGGAAAGCGATAAAGTCGGCATAGCGGATGATGGTTTCTCGCAGCACCTCTTCTTCCAGCAGGTCATAATGGGCCGGTTTCAGGTGCAGGGTAACCCGCGTGCCCGGTTCTGACCGGTCTCCAGGCATGATCTGATACCGGCTTGTGCCCTCACAAATCCATCGCACCGGCAGGCCGCCCCCTACGGAAAATGTATCCACCACCACTTTGTCGGCGATGACAAAGGCGGAGAGAAACCCGATACCGAACTGGCCGATCAGCATTCTGGCTGCCACCGGGTTGGATGTCTCCAGCCACTGACGCACCCGGCGCGTGCGTCCCCCTCCAATGCTGGCCAGGTCCTGCACGACCTCATCTTTGCTCATCCCGGAGCCATTATCGTCAAAGATCAGAAGTCTTTCTTCGGGATGAGCGATGACCTGGATGGCGGGCTGGAAATCCTCCGCTTCCCGACGGCGCACACAGGAATCGCTGGCGTTCTGGATCAGTTCGCGCACCGCCGCTTTGGGATTGGCATACAGATTCTGTCCCAGAACTTTGATCAGGTTTTCAAAGTCCACCTGGAATACGCCAGACTCGCTCTCAGTCGGAATAGAAGGTGGCATTATTCTCCTCGCAAAAGTTCGTTGGCTCTCTGGAAATGATCCGTGTAACCCCGCTCCTGGCTCAACCGCCGGGCCTGTTGCAGGACTCCCCGCGCTTCTTCGCGCCGCTTCAGCGCCAGCAGCACCTGTCCCAGGCTGAGCAGGCATTTCACTTCTTCTTCCTTTAACTCCATCTCCTGGGCCATTTTCAGGGCCTGCCTGACGGGTCCTTCAGCTTTCCCTGGAAGGCCCATCTCTAACAAGAGCAGACCCTGCAGGTGCAGGGCTTCCTGCTCGTCACTTCTCCAGCCTCCGGAGCGAACGGCCGGCAACACATTCTCTATTATACCCAGTGCTTCTTGCTTCCTGCCCAGTGATTGCAGGACCCGTGCCTCTGTGATTCTTCCCCGTTCTTTCCAGCCCTCACCGTATTCGCTGCCTGTTGCGGTTGCCTTCTCCGCACGTATCAGGGCAAGATCAGCCTGGCCCTGGCCGAGAGATGCTACGGCCAGTCCCCTCCAGGCTTCAGCCTCCAGCCACCTGTACTCCTGCGGCCCGGTCTGTTTGACCTGAAATTGTTGGGCTTCCTCATCCTGCCATCTCGCCCGCTGCTCCCGCTCCTGCTCCTTGATTCGTTCAATAGCATTCAGGGACGCTTTGAGAAAGTTCTCTCCCTCATAGTAATCTCCCAGCAGTATGTGGTACTGGCCCAGACGCATCAGGTGATACGCTTCCCAAAAGTCATCACCATGCTGGCGGGCAAATTCCAGCCCCTGTTCCAGCAAAGAACGAACCTCGTTCCAGCGGTTGCGCAGGTCACGGGTTGCTGTGGCTTCAGCCAGGCGGATCTGGGCAATCATCTCATATTTACTTTTCATATCTGAGCCTTCGTGCTCTGGTCATAAGTTCTGCGATAGAATGAGTGGCATCTGGCGATCCTGTCATCACCAGGGAAAGAGACAGCCAGTCCAGCGCCACAAGTTCTATATCTCCGCGTAACTCGCGACGAGCCTGCGCTACCGCATCCTGGAACCAGCCAATAGCCCTGGTCAAATCGCCATTGCGGTAGGCTCGCTGTCCCAATTCCAGAAATTCGGAACTGTCTATTCTTGTTTCCCGGTGACCAGGATTTCTAAAGAATTCTGAGATGAATGTTTCTTTGAAATCTGAGATGCTTTCATGCTTGATGTCTTGAATGTGGAGCAGAAGTTCCTCTACGGGTGAACCGCTGGAACCAAAGGGACTGTAAGAAGACTCCTGCAAAAATCGCTGCAACAATTCGCTTTCAGATTTTGGGTAGGTCGGCATTCTTACTGGACTTTCTTGTTGCCGTTGAAGGCGTCTGCAGATCTCCAGCCACTCCTCCACCGTTTTACACTCAGGTGCATTAACGCTTTTCAGAATTTCCAGTGCTTTTTCCAGGTACACAATTGCCTCTTCTGCTTCGCCATAGAGCAGGAGCCAGCGCCCGTAGAGGGCCAGTGCAAGTCCTTCCCGATGTCGGTCACCAAGAGAAGAATAGGTCAGCGCTGCCCGGATGAAGTAATTCCTCGCCCTTTGTGCTGAATCGGGTCCATAGAATGGCCTCTCTGCCTGCGCCAGGTCCCCATAAATCATACCCAGATTCAGCCAGAGCGCAGCCAGCAGATGGGTATCCGATACGCCGCCGATTCGGGCACGTTCCAGAGCATGTTCACAGACCTGGAGTGCTTCTTCTGATTGCCCGGCAATCCGCAATGCCAGCCCCAGATTCACTGAAACGGTTATGGCCTCCTGAATCAGAGCGCCTTCATTCAGAACATCCACGGCTTTCCGGAAATGGTCCGCAGCGGTTTTATGTGATTCCTGTTGAAATGCAACCAGGCCCAGGGTATTCCATACCCATCCTTCCAGGAGTGGATCAGCGAATGGTTCTGTTTTTCTCAATTGACTATATTTCTGAAGAATATCCTCCAGAGCGGCCTGTGGCGAGGCACCTTCGGCTATGCCCAAACGTTCGCACAGAGCAAGCAGGCGCGCCCGATAAAGGGCCACCCACAATTGTCTTCGCGGGCTCAAATCAGGCATGCGCTGTTCCAAAACGTTGAGCAACTCCTGGCAAACCAGCGCCTGACCAGCCTGCTCATAATGGGAAAACCAGCGTTCAAACTTTCTGAATCCCTCCTCCTCGTCCGCTGCGATCAGATGATAAAGGGACTGTCTCAGCAATGAGAAGAGAACAGGGGCGGGAGATTGTTTATGGAACTCTGCTTTGAGACGGGCCTCAAAATATTCATGTAATGCGCGATTCAGTTGCTGAAATTCTTTCTTATGTTCTCCGACCCGCCAGTATTCCAGAAGCCTTTCGCGTGTCCCGGCTTCAAACACATATCTGTCCAGTCCTGTGCGCCGGATAAAAGGGAAATATCCCTGGCTCACCGCTTCTTCAAAGCGATACCATAACTGTCTGGCATCGGCGGGTTCCTTATCAGCCAGCAGGCACAGGACAATTTCCCCGTTGAAGTACTCAGGGATTGCCCAGCGATGTAAAGTTTCCTTAACGCTTTCAGAAATCATTGGGAAAGCATCCATTCCGGTATTAAAACTCCGTAGTTGCCCGGTTCCAATTCCGGCCTACAGTAGGATGGGTGCTTGTTTCTGATTTGTTTTATGGTATATGCTACTCTTGCAGGATGTCCTTCTGTGCCACTCCAGATGGATGTTGTTAGCAGATTCACGGTTGCGTCCTCTATAAGGACGATTCGCAGGAAATCTCTGACAACATCGGATGTAAATTTATGGATCTCCCGAGGAGTAAATGCCGGGTAATTGGCCACACTGTCTAAAGGCACGATCGGCTTTTTGTCCCCAAAGACCAGCCAGAGGTTTTGCACCTCCCCTTTTCCGACCTTTTCTAGAATTGAGCATAACCAATCCAGTGTGTTTGTTTTTTGCAGATGAGCCCATGGACCATCAAACAGCCAGACAACATGAACAGGGCTCCTGGCCAGATCTTTCAGAAAGGCGCTGGTTATTTTTGTGCGGACCCGTGGATAGTTTAAATGTTCTAAAAGCTGGGGTGGTGATTGAAGTGGTAAGTCAATCGCAGTGACCGGATTGAGTGATAAATGGCCGAAAGGCTGTCTTGCAAAAGTCTCGGCTGTGTGCCTTATGACATCACTGTAAAGAATTGCAGATGTTTTCTCGGAGAGATATGTAGCGAAATGCTGTTCTCCAATCGCTTTAACCGTTCTGTCCAATATGTCTATGTAGTAATAAAAGCTTTCAAAAGCATTCTCCTCGGAACGAAATAGAAGACGGCGAAACTTAGCTAAATCTTGCGTATTTCCTCTTTCGCCCATCAGACGTATGAGTTGGTCCCATTCGGCATAAGCAAGAAATCGGAGCAAGTATGAAATTCCCATGCGAGATTCGTTCTCGTGATAAAAAAATACCAGACCACGCTGGACAGAGCCTGATCTGAGCATGTTCAGAAAGAGACTGATTTCCTCACGGCGATTGACGAATATCTCAGCCTCCATTATCGTTAGCATTCCCATTCCAATTTCATGTTGCCTGAGTACCTGACTTATTTCCTCATCACTATTGCAGTCAGAGCATGAATCAAACCAGGAAATAACTCTGTCTATTTCCTGGTCGGTTGCATAGGGATAAGGTGCAGAGTTTTGCTCCCAGTTTCTTAAGACTCCATTAATTACCTGTATTAAGCCATAGAGATAATCGTTACGAAAATCGGCATGATTGACTCTGGATAGATTTTCAGGAATATCACAATCACTGACAAGTGCAGGTATCACTACGGGTCTTTTATTTGCCCCATGGAATCCTAAAGCCATGTGGATTTCTCGTTTAACCCACTCGCTCAATGCAGAATCAGGTGAGAGCAGCACAATAAAATAATCGCTGGCATTTATTGCCCGGGCTATTTCATCCGAAAATACGCTTCCTGACCACAGACTGTGCCTGTCGATCCATACCCTGCACCCCCAATCGCGAAGATGTCTGGCCAGACGAAAAGCGATTTCGCTGTCCTCGCGTGCATAGCTGATAAAAATCCTGGGGACCATGGTTCAGCTACTCCTGGGCCAGAAGTTCTTCCGCCTTGCTGAAATGATCCGCGTAATCCCGCTCCTGGCTCAACCGTCGGGCCTGCTGCAAAATTTCCTGCGCCTCTTCGCGGCGCTTCAGCGCCAGCAGTACCTGCCCCAGGCTGAGCAGACATTCCACCTCTTCTTCCTTGAACTTCAGCTCCCGCGCCAGTTCCAGCGCCCGACGGGCGGCCGACTCTGCCTGATCCGGGTGACCCATCTCCCGCAGCAGTTCGCCGCGCAGGTATTCCGCCACCTGCTCGTTGCCTTTCCAACCCATCTGCCGCGCCTGCGGCAATACTTCCTCCACCAGCCGCAGCGCCTCAGCCAGTTCCCCGCGCGCCCGCTCTGCCCGCCCCAGGGTGAGTTGGGCATTGGCCACAAAATTTGGATTGCCATGCTGACGAGCCTCATCCACGGCCATTTCGGCATAACGGACGGCTTCGGCGTAATCGCCACGCTGGCGCATCAGGCGCGACAGGCTTCTGTTGACCTCATAGCGAAAGTAGTGCTCTTTCTCCATTCCGGGCCGGATGGCGTTGAGCGCTTCCTGTAACCAGGCAAGCCCTTGCTCCTCTTCGCCCATCCGGACAGCGCAACCGCCCAGCGTTTTGAGATGATACACCTCCCACCAGTGATCTCCCAACTGCCGGGCGGTCTCCAGCCCTTCCAGCAGCAGCGGTTTCAGTTCGCGCCAGCGGCCGCGCAGGTCCAGGCCCCGCAGCGCTTCGGCCAGGCGCAGCGCTGCCTGCGTCTCGTAATTTTTATTCCCCAGTTCGCGGGCGCGGGCAAGCAGGTGGGTGGCCGCTTCTATCTCTTTTTCACCATCGGGGATGTTGCCCCAGGCAACGGGGAGCCAGGAGAGGGCTACCAGTTCGTTGCCGGTATCGCCATTCTCGCGCGCCCGTGTGACGGCTTCCTGATAGAAAGCAATGGCCCGTTGATACTCGCCCCGGTTGAAGCACTGGTTGCCCTGATTGATCAGGTCCTGAGGGTCGTCCATCTTTGCCTCCCTATGGTTTCCACATCTGCCAGGCAAGCGCCAGAATCAGGAACAATCCGAACAGAGCGTACAACACGATGAACAGCGCCGGCAGGCGGCCTTCCAGTTCGCTCAAGTTCAGCCGTCCGGCAGGCACTTTGCGCCCCTGCGCGTCCCTTTTGTAGAGTTCTTCGCGCTCTTTCAGATACATCTGGTGGCATCCCTGCATTTCGGGCAGGGCTTCCATCTCCATCAACTGCTTCATGCGAAAGCCCACCAGAGTCTTGTACTTGAAAATCAGTTGTCGCCACCAGATGCAGACCAGGATGCCGGCGATCACCAGGGGGATTGGGAGCGCCGTTACCAGTGCGCCGTAATACTGGGCGCCGCTGTCTTTCACCAGGAAGGCGATCGCTGTCAGCAGCAACGTGTTCACAGCCACAAAGGTGCTGCTGACCGTCTGCCGCCGCTCTGAAAAGCGGGCGGTGTCTTCAATGAACAGTCTGTACTCCTCAAATTTGCTGAAGGTGCTCATTCTGCCTCCGTTTGCAAAGTTCAGACTGCCAGTTGCTCAAATAACTTCCATCGAATCAAGGTGGCCAGGGCTTTCGGTCCCCTGGCGATGTCAAACACCGTGATACGGCCATCCTGCACAATGGTGGCGATCTCGTCATCGGGCGGCGCCATATCTCCATTGACCACAGCAGCGATAAGATCGGCCAGGCGGCCACTGCCCTGAAGCACGATAATTTCTCGCTTCTGGCGCACGTTGTACAATACTTCCTGCCTGGCGATAGAGCCGCCGTTGACCAGGATGGCGAGAGATGGTGCGCTGGCGCTCAGGGCAGCAGCCAGGGCAAACATCGTTTCCGTCTCGGCGCCCCAGCGCTGGCCAGGAGTGAGGACGAAATGGGTGTGATGAGGTTCAAGGGGAGTCAGGTGATCGTCGGCAGGTCCGCCGGGCCAGGAGACCAGCGCGGCAGGGCAGACGCCGATGAGGGGTAATCTGCCACCGGCGGAGGCGTACCCCTCTCCCATTATCTGCATGACACCAGCCCGGGTGCCGCCATCAATGACGGTGATGCCTTCCTCAACAACAAGGTGGGCCACTGCCTGGAGCAGGTCATGCAGTTGGGTCATTTTGGCGGAAGACATATCGGACGCGCCGCCGTTGAGCAGCAGAACGGCCCGGGGCGGCGGCAGTTCCAAAGCCGCCGCCATTGTCGCTCCGGCAGCGCCGATCGGGGTGAGCACCGCCCGTGCCCGGTTGCCGTCAGGAAAGAAAATGGTCACATGGCTTCCACGTGCCATCTCTTGGCTGCCGGAGAGGTGTGTTCTGGGGGCAATTGGACCGGGACTTGATGTTCCCGAACCCGGCTCAACCCTCTGATCTCTGATTCCTCTGGCCAATAATTGAGTCCGCCGGGGCGCTGGTACCATACGCGCAACACTTCTGCACAGGACACCTGGCACACCCTGGTGGTCGTTTCTTCATACACACCTGATCTGCCAGGTCCAGCAGGGCGTAGTTGTACGCCCGTGGTTCATCCGGATCCACCAGGGCAGTGATCAATTCCCGGAAACGGCGGTTACGACGGGACGAGTCTTTGATTTCCAGCCCAAACAGCCGCCCCACCACCCGCACGGTGTTGGTATCAATCAGCGGTTCCGGCAGGTTCCAGGCGAAACAGCGTACTGCACCGGCAATGTATTCGCTCACACCGGGCAGCGAGAGCAGTTCTGCCTTCTCGCGCGGTATCTGCCCATCAAAATGTCTCATCAACTCAGCAGCCATGGCCTGGATCAGATCAATCCGCCACCGCAGGCCCAGGGAATATAGGGCATTGTGCAGTTCATCCCTGGTGGCCCGGGCCAGCGCCGACACATCCGGATAGCGGGCAATGAAATGTTCATACACCGGCACGACCTGGGGGGCCTGAGTGCGATGGAGCATCACCTCGGCCATCAGGATACGGTACGGGTCTTCGGTCAGCCTCCAGGGAAAAGGACGAAAATGCTCCCGGCCCCAGGCAATGATTGCCCGTCGGAATGCCCTGGCATCTATTGTGTGACCACCAGCCTCAACTGACTCACTCACGGTCAGTTATGCTCGATCCCTGTCGCTTCATACCGGCCACCACGCCTGGAAGGATGGCCTCAGCAACTGCCTTTGCCAGCAGCGGGGGGACGGCGTTGCCGACCTGATAGAACTGCCGGGTAAAAGGCCCGATGAAACGGAACCGGTCTGGGAAACTCTGCAGACGGGCTGCCTCACGCACCGAGATGGTGCGGGGAGGTTCCGGCTCCCCCGGGCGACTTGGGTAGATGAAACGGTAAGTGTCCTTGCCGATGTGCGCTTCAAGGGTCCAGGCAGGCCGGTCCCGATACAGTTTCCGATACTTGTCCTTAAAAATATCATCCCGGTATCGCCTGTACTCAGCGGGCAGGTCAACGTATTTACCCCCCTCCGGCATCCAGGCAAATGCTGCCAGGTCCTGCTGGTTGTGCCACCGGGTCTGGTGGTTATAAAGCACATCCCCGGCACCTTCCCGCATCAGGCACTGGTACTGATTCAATTCGCACCGGGGCTCATACGGCATTTCATCCTGACGGTGGCCGTGAGACACCACGGGCAGGTCGCCGATGGCTTCCCAAACGGTCACCGGATGATCTTTGTGAGTGGGTGAGGGCCAATCGATAGGTTGTTGCAGGCGATTACCGATCACGAAAAGTCGGCGGCGGGTCTGGGGTACCCCATAGTGGTCGGCCCTCAGCACTGCCCATTCCACAACATATCCCAGGTCTTCCAGTTCCCGCTTCGCTTTATGTAACAACAGGCCGTCTCCGTCCATATAATATTGCATATCTGGAACATTCTCCATAACAAAATAGAGAGGACGGAGCGCTCTGATAAAACGGATAAATTCTTTATAATATTGATTGCGGGGGTCATGAATGTAACCCGGGTCATTCTTGAGATTACGGAGTTTTCCCCGTCCCACCCGCGTGAATCCCTGGCATGGCGGCCCACCAATAATGACATCCACCCGCTGCAGGCCATACGCGCTGATCAGAGCATGGGGGTCCAGAATTTCACGAATATCACCCAGGTGGCAACAGTTACCAAAGTTGTAAGTATACGTTTTCCAGGGCAACTCTTCGTTTTCCAGGCCAAGCCCGATATGGTAACCGGCCATCTGGAACCCCAGACTCAGACCTCCAGCACCGCAGAAGAGGTCAAGGACAACGGGCGAAGAAAGGGGTTCCATATCTTGACTTCCTGTTATCGGCTCAATTTCGGTAATTCTACGGATAGAGTAATCCATCTCCATCAAACAAGAAAAGGCCTCTTGCACCTGATGTTACGCCGGGTGACCTGATCGGGCAGTATAAGAGAGTGGAAGAGAATATGCAAGAAGGCCTGATCTGCCCCAATCGTAATGAAGCGAGAATTGTGCGCCAGAGAAATGGAGCATCAGCCAGAACCCGGGTTTCATATAACACAAACGCCCCACCGCCAGGGGTGGGGCGTGATGCCATAACTCATTACCTGCTTCCGGAAAGGATGCGAACCGGTCAATCCCGCCGCCCCTGGGCCATTTCCAGCGCGGTTTCCATAGGTTTCCGCAGGCTCTCCTTGTTGACGGTGGTGAAATGCCTGCCCGCTTCGCAGGCATTCATTCCGGTGTCGTAGATAAGGGATTCCGGTTGTGCGGCACCCGGGCCCAAAAGGGCGGCGGTTTCTGCGAGGGCCAGCCATTGGGGCGCGAAGGGCCATGCGACCATTGGGGTCGGGGTGCTGGCGGGGTTCTCGGAACAGCATGTCGCCATGGCCGGCTGGCCCTCCCAGGAGTGGCGACGGAGGGATTTGAACCCCCAACCAAGGGCTTATGAGTCCCCTGCTCTGCCTTTGAGCTACGTCGCCCGTGCTATATTATAGCGAAAGAATTCCAGTTGTCAAGCCCGCCGCGTTCATGTGATTGTTCACCTGTTGGTAAGTTGACAATGGCATATTTTAAGATATAAAAAGAAAGAGATTGCGCGAAAAGGGCTATTGGATATGATTAAGGTATGGCTACCAAAAACCATTCCCCAATCTATGACCCTTGTCGGTGGGGCATCCCCCTGGAGGCCATCGCATCGCTGCCGGAGGCTCTTCAAGCCTTCTGGCAGCGCTATAGCCATCATTTCCGGAGCCGGACGCGCTATGTGACTCAGCAGGGCT
>JAPYWT010000444.1 GCA_028276215.1 Thermoflexus sp.
GTTCCGCAGCACCAGGGGCAGGTAGACGCGGTACGGGATCACGGCGCCGCACCAGTAGCCCAGGCAGCCTTTATAGTTGGTGCTGGCGGAAGCACCGATGGCCGACTGGCCGATGGTGAAGTTGACGGCGTAGTGGGCCGAACTGGCCCGCCCGCCGCCCCCACCGGTCAGCGGCGTGAACCAGTCCAGGCGGTAATTGGTGGAAGACATCGCCAGGGCACCTGTTTGTGCCTGTGCTGGAGGGATCAACGACGACATAGCCCGAGAAACGATGCTGCAACACTGTAGTGGCAGCGCTGTCCGTATCCACAGTAGCCTCAGTGCCCGGGACGAAGATGTAGGAGTCGGCCTTGGTCTCAAGAGAGAACGTTCTGGAATCTGGACTGACCGTTCATCGCACACCTCCTCCGGTTCATTGGGAAACGAGACAACAGAACGAACAGATTCAGACAGAATTTCCATAGCATCCCCCCTTTCACGTCTCACGTCTCACGTCTCACGTTTCACGTTTCACGCTTCACTCTTCACGTTTCACTTTTCCTCCCACGTCCCCGAACCCGTATCCCACCCGGCGGCCCGGATGATCCGCCCGTCCATCCGGCGTACGTAGAAGGGGATGCCGATGGACTCGCCAATCTGCATCTGCCACTGGGTATAGAACCCCTGCTCGGGGGCCGTGGCCCAGCCCAGACGGTCACGCACGCTGGTATTGGTCCGCCAGAGTTTGCCGAACCCCCGGATGGGTTGATACAGCCCCGCCGGGGGCACGATGGTCGGGTCGCTCTCCGGGTCCACCCCCTCCACGAACGTATCCGCGTACTTCTCGTAGCGGCCGTCGTTGTAGAAGACCAGGATGAGCCTCTGGTAGACGGTGGACCCGGTGCGGACTTCCTGCAGCCAGATCATCCGCCCCCGCTCAAAGGGCTCCTCGGCGGCCCAGGTGGTGCTGGCCTCGTACGCCGGACAGGCCCGGTTGTCCGTGGGGAAGAACCAGGCGTACTGGCAGGCCCACGGCACGACGACGTTCGCCTGGACCTCATGGCCCGCCGCATCCTGGGCGACCAGCGTCATCATCGGGTCGCGGTAGTAGGTGCTCTCTATGTCCACTGTCAGCGTCCCCTCGCCCGGCGGCGTCGCCTCCCAGTACAAAGGAAAGCGCATCTGGGTGCCGCTCCAGATACCCGCATGCGTTGCCCCCTGGGTCCGCCAGGAGAAGCGGATGCGCTTCCCCGCCGGAGGCAGGTCCTGCACCACCTCCGCCGTGAAGGAGAGAATCGCCAGGCCCGACGGCGGGGCGGTG
Organism: Thermoflexus sp.; assembly: GCA_028276215.1. Classification (GTDB taxonomy): domain Bacteria; phylum Chloroflexota; class Anaerolineae; order B4-G1; family DUEL01; genus SpSt-77. The sequence continues at coordinate 1,301 of JAPYWT010000444.1, forward strand.
GGCGTGGCACAGATCACGCCGCAGCCGCCGGGACATGCTCCGGGGGTCGGGCACATCAGAACGCCGCCGGAGGGGCAGGGCGGGGGCGTGCAGACCGGGGCCGGAGAGGCCGTGGGCGTGCCCGGCACCACAATCTGCACCCAGATGACCGCGCCGAAGCGGGTGCCATCCGGCGCCTGGAACTGGTAGTTGGCCCGGTACGTCCCCGGCGTGGACGGCGCGGTCAGGCTCACGCTCACATCCGTCTGCGCGCCAGGGGCCAGCGCGGGCACGTCCGCCGCCGGACCCCCCATCGGGGTGCCGGAGATGAAGACCAGCCGGGTCCCCGGCTCCCAGGCGCACGTACCGGAATTGCGCACCCGCCAGGTCTTGACGAAGGGCGTCCCGGGGGCGACCGCGGTGTTGTCGGGGACGGTCACATCGGCGACCCAGCGGGCGCCCAGGCTGCAGCCCGCCGCCGTCGTCGGCTCCGCGGGGGTGACCTCTCCGGGGGCCGGGGGCGTCCCCTCCGTTGGGGATGGGGTGGGCGTGACGCAGATCAGGCCGCAGCCGCCCGGACAGTCGCCGGGGCAGAAGGGCACCTGGCCCTCCGGGCAGAGGAGCGGCGCGCAGGCCACCTGCGGCGTCGGTGTCGCCGTGACGACCAGGGTGGGGAGCGGCCCGCAGGCCAGCGTCGCCAGCAGCAGGCCGGCGGCGAGCAGAAATGGAACGAGACGTTCGGATTTCATCGGATACCTCCGGGGGACCCGGCAGGCCGGATGGCCTGCCGGGTCTCATTTGCGCGCTCAGGGCCGTTCTATCCGGGCATCCTGCCAGATAGCCCAATCCTGAGCAGCGGGGCCGTTGGCCCACACGCTCAGAACGAAGTCCACCTGTTTGCCGTCCAGCGCATTGAGGCTGACCGTAAAGTCCTGGAGGCTCCCGTTGTAGGATTTGGTTACGCTCTGCAGCGCGTGATATGTTCCTCCCTCATAGTAGCCCAGAGTCCACCGCGCGTTCCCGGCCTCGGCGCCCTGGAGAAAGCCAATCTTCGCCTTAAAGACGTCTCCGCTGCGAATGGTCACGTTCACCGTATATCGCCCACTGATTCCACCGCCGTTCTCCCACTTCGGGTGGGTTTCCAGAACCCGGGCTGGCCGGCTGCCATTTTCCAGATACCAGTTATCCCTCCAGAGGGCAAACCCGTTGGGATCATCGTCTCTGCCGGGGAAAGACAGGGCTGTGCCCGCATTGTTGTACCACGATGCCGAAGGGGCCTGAGCGACGAAATCGTACAGAATCTCCACCGCGTGGACGGTCGGCCTTATGACAGTCACCGGTGGGGGCACCATGGTCACGATCGGCCCAATGGGGGTCAAAATCAGTCTGACTGTCGGCGTCGCCGTCGGTGCTTCCGTCGGCACCTCCGTCGGGGGCGGGGCCGTCGCCGGGGCCGGCACCACAATCTGGGCCCAGATGACCGCGCCGAAACGGGTGCCGTCCGGCGCCTGGAACTGGTAGTTGGCCCGGTACGTCCCCGGTGCAGCCGGCGCGGTCATGCTCACGCTCACTTCCGCCTCCGCGCCGGGGGCCAGCGCGGGCACGTCCACCGCCGGAGGGCCGCCCATGGGGTCACCGGAGATGAAGACCAGTTTCGTCC
>JAPYWT010000190.1 GCA_028276215.1 Thermoflexus sp.
GGGCCATCGTCCGGGAGCCGGCGGTCTTCCTGATGGACGAGCCGCTCTCCAACCTGGATGCCAAACTGCGGGTACAGGCCCGCGCCGAACTCTCCAAACTCCACCAGCGCCTGGGCACCACCTTCATTTATGTGACCCACGACCAGGTGGAGGCGATGACGATGGGCACCCGCATCGCCGTCATCAACGCGGGCGTCCTCCAGCAGGTGGACACGCCGCAGAACCTCTACGACCGTCCGGCCAACGTCTTCGTCGCCGGATTTATCGGCAGCCCGGCGATGAACTTTTTCAACGCCACCCTGGTGGAGCGAGACGGTCGGGTCTGCGTGGACACGGGCGATTTTCTCCTGCCCATCCCTGAAGACCAGCAGGGAACCTACCGGCCTCACCTGGGGCGGGAGATTATCTTCGGCATCCGCCCCGAGGATGTCCACGACCCCGATTTTGCCCCGCCGGCCATTCACGGCGCGCCTGTGGACGCCCGCGTGGCAGTGACGGAGTTGATGGGCAACGAAATCATCGTTTACCTGGATACCGACCACTACGAGTTCCTGGGTCGGTTTGATCCCCGCACAACTGCCCGCGTTGGACAGACTCGCCGGGTCATCTTCAACATGGACCGGATGCACATTTTTGACCGCGAGTCGGAGTTGGCTATCCGGTAGAGGGGGCGAAACAAAAAAGGAGGCGGGTGGCAAAGCCACCCGCCTCCTTTTTTGACCCTGCATTTCGTATAGTCACCAGCGGGCCGTGCGCCCGGCTACTTCGTGTAGTCATAAAGGGAGGTGGGTGAGTTTTGTCGTAGCAATCTTTGAGAAAGAATCAGGCTATACGAAGCCACCGATGTCGGACAGCCGCTTCTTCAGGTAGTCAATCGGACCCACCAGGGTGGGGTCAGCACCGTTCAGCATGGCCAGATACAGGCTCACGTAATCCCCGAAGTGAATGAGCGAGAGCATCTGGGCCAGTCGGCTCTCTCCGCGCCCCCAGAATTCATCCGGCGCAATGCCCTCCCGCAGCAGCAATTCCTTCGTGACATCCCAGCGGGCCCGAACCCGGGGGTGGTCCAGCGACGAACGGAGAATCAGTACATACACCTGCTCCCGTACCCCGTCGGGCAAACCGTACCCCACCACCGCGTTGTGGTTCAACTCCGGCATCTCCTCCCACACGGCCCACTGTTTGGCGTTCTCGTTGAACTGGCCCTTCCACCGCCGGGCCACGGGGGCCAGAAAGCCCGCGCCGTAGACGACCGGCAACCGCCCGATCAGTTGCCCCGCCAGCCGCTTGGCCGGGTTGCGGACCGCCGGGGTCTCCGGGCGCAATTCCCGCTGCCAGTCCTCTACCACCGCAATGGCTTCATCCAGGTCGTCCCCGGGGTCCCGGATCAGACCCGCGCGCCAGAGAATGCCCAGGAGCAATATCAGGGAGTAGCCAATGGCCGCGCGCGGGGCCAGACAGGGGGAGAAGCGAAGCAGGGGAATCCCCCTCTCCTCTGCTATTGCAGCCAGGTCACCCCCTGTGGCAATCGCTACCAGCCGGCAGCCCCGCTCCAGTGCCTGCCTGAAGGCGGAGAGAGTCTCCTCGGTCTTGCCGGAGTAACTGGAGCCGACCACCAGGGTCTCTGGCCCGGCATACGCGGGCAGGTCGTACCCGCCGACGCAGAGAATGGGCACGGGGCATTCATGGGCAACCAGCGCGGCCGCCAGCGCGCCGCCAATGGCCGACCCACCCATGCCCAGCACCACGACGTTCCGCACCCGCCGGTACTCCTCCGGCAGGGAGAACTCCTGCACCAGATGCCAGGCATCGGCACAATGGACGGGCAGTTCTGCGATGCGGTCCCGCATCCGCTGCGGGTCCTGCTCCTCATAGAGATTCGGATCATCCAGATTGACGAGCATGCTTTTCCTCCCAGAGTTACCGTGTAGCGCAAGATGAATCTTGTGCCACAAGGTCTGTGCCCTCCGCGGTGAAACCGTAAACCTCCCTTCGCGGCCAGCCGGAGAGGGCGGCGACCTCACGGGCCGCCCGGGCAGGCGACATCCCGGCCCTCAGCCGTTCCTCCAGCGCCGCGCGCACCCGCGCCTCATCCCAGCGCTCCTCTCCGGATGCCCCGCCAATGACCAGGGTAAATTCCCCCCGGGGCTCCTGAGCCGCGAAGTGGGCCCGCGCGCCGGATACCGTCCCTCGCCAGACCTCCTCAAACATCTTGGTCAACTCCCGGCAGACCGCGATAGGCCGGTCGCCCAGGACGGCCTCTACATCCGCCAGCGACTCCAGGAGCCGATGTGGCGCCTCAAAAGCAACCAGTGTCCACCGAACCCCGGCAACTTCCTTCAGCAGCGCCCGCCGCTGGCTCCCACGCCGGGGGAGAAACCCCAGGTACACGAACCGGTCGGTGGGGAGGCCGGAGAGGACGAGTGCGGTGACCAGCGCGGTCGGGCCAGGAACGACAGTGACCGGGAAGCCGTGCTCCAACACTGCCCGCACCAGTTCGTAGCCCGGGTCGGAGAGGCCGGGCATCCCCGCCTCGGAAATGAGCGCCACGTCTCCCTCCTCCAGTTGGCGCAGGATGTGCCCCGTCTTCTGCCACCAGTTCCCCTCAAAGTAACTGGTCACCGGCGTGGAGATACCGTAGTGGGCCAGCAACCGACGCGCCGTACGGGTATCCTCCGCCGCGACCAGGGAAACCTCCCCCAGCACCCGCAGAGCGCGCAGGGTGATGTCCTCCAGGTTGCCAATGGGAGTGGCGACAAGGTACAGGGTGCCCATGATGCGTGAAAAGTGAAACGTGAAGCGTGAAACGTGAAACGTGAAACGTGAAGCGTGAAGCGTGAAACGTGAAACGTGAAAATTGTCAGCGCTCACGGAATTCCACAGTGGCCCGGGGGCAGGTATCGGGCAGGGCAACGGCGACGATGGGCGAGAGTGGCGGGTAGACCTGACGGGCATCCGGGGCGTGGAGTTGGACGTACCAGAGCCCACGTGCTCCCACCGGGAGAGCAATCTGCCAGCGCCCGGACCGGTCGGAGAAGAGAATCCTGTCGTCCGGGGCGGGGGCGGCATCCGCGGCCCACAGGTGGACCGGATACCCCTCCAGTCCGTGCCCCTCCCGGTCCAGAACAACCCCGCGCAACATTGCCTGGCAATCCGACGTTCCGCTCAGCGGACCGGCCTCAACGGTCGCCGTGAAGGGGTAGGACGGCTCCGGCGTCGGCGTCAGCGGGGCCGGGCGCAGGGCCGTTGGGGTGGGGAAGGGCGTGGGCGTGGGCACCGGCGTCGCCGTTGCCCCCACCGTCGGCGTCGGCGACGGGGGAGCCGTCGGCGGCGGGAAGGGATTCAGGGGCATCATCGGCTCCACCGCGATCACCGCGTACAGGACCCCCACCAATCCCGTCGCGACCACCAGTGCCAGCGCCAGCCCGTTCAGCACCCGCGCCCTTACCACCCTCCACTCCCTGCTCCCTGCTCCATGCGACTTGCGACCTGTGTGCTCCCTGCGACCTGCGACTTGCGACCTGCGACCTGTGCCCTGCGCCCTGTGCTACCGGTTCCGCCACTCCTCCCAGTTCAGCGTGCAGGTGATGTAGCCCAGGGAACGGGTGGCCCAATCCCCCAACTGGACCTGAATCCAATCGGACACCGGGCGGAAGGTGCCGTCCGGGCTGGGGTACTTATCGTACACCCGGACACGGATGTCCAGCGCGCTGTAGGCACTGGGGTTGCAGGAGCGCTCCCACGCGGCCTCGCTCCCGTACATCAGATTGTAGCGGGCATCCGCTCCCGCCACGTGATCAAACGTCTCCGGAATGCCCGGGCAGTTGACCGCCACGTGGTAGCCCGGCAGCGGGTTACCGTCCAGGTCCTGCAGGTGCCCCGCCACCCCCGACCAGGGGATGCCGTACATGTTGGCCCGATACGTCACCTCGCAGGTGAAGGGGTAGGGCGCGCGGGTGGCGCGGGGCGTGGGTGTCGCCGTGGGCGGCCAGGTCGGCGTCGGCGACGGGGTCAGGGTGGGCGTACGGGTGGGCGTGGGCGACGGAATCGGCGTCGCAGTGGCCGTCGGGGTCGGCGTCCAGGTCGGCGGCAGGGCTGGCGTGAAGGTCGCCGTGGGCGTCGGTGTAGGTCCCTGGACCAGCCCCCCGGGTGGCGGGAACGGGTTGAAGGGCACATACGGGTTGATCAGGATGACCAGGTAGACCAGCACTAGCAACCCCGTCAACCCCAGCAGCACACCACTCAGCAGGTTGAGAATAGCAGTTCCCTTCATCTCACGTTTCACGCCTCACGTTTCACGTTTCACGTTTCACGTTTCACGCCTCACGTTTCACGTTTCACGTTTCACGTTTTACTGCGTATTCCCTCACCCCCCCACGAACCTCTCAATCACCGCCTGCTTCCACAGACTTTCCATCCACTCCTGTACGGCCCGGTCCTGGAGCAACTGGCGGTGCTCCGGACTGATCGGTTCGTCCTGTTTCCGCTCCAGGGTCTGGACAATGTGGTAGCCGAACTGGCTCTGGACGATCGGACCGACCTGTCCGGCCTGCAGGCTGAAGGCGACCTCCTCCACCTCCGGCGCCAGCAGGACGCCGCGCGGAAACCAGCCCAGGTCGCCCCCGGCGTCGCGGGTGCTCTCGTCCTGCGAGTAGGTCCGGGCCAGTTGGGCGAAGTCCGCCCCGGCCTGAATCTGGCTCAGCAGCGCCTCCGCCCGCTCCCGCGTGTCCACCAGAATGTGGCGGGCGTGGACCTGCTCGGCCCGTTCGGGCACCGTCGCCTGGACCCGCTCCAGCACCCGGGCCCGCAGGAGTTCCGCCCGCAACTGCGCCTGCAGGTCCGAAAGCGTCATCCCGCTCCGCTCCAGCCGCTCCTGGAAGGCCTCCTGGCTTCCGGCGTCCTGGACCAGTTGGGCAATGGCCGCCTGGACCTCCTCGTCGGTAACCGTGATCCCCATCCCGGCGGCGGCCTGCTCTATGAGCACCTGCTCTATCATCCAGTCCAGAATCTGGGCCCGCATCTGGCGGAGCCGTTCCTGGCCCTCGGGACTGGCGATGTCCACGCCGGACGCCGCCAGTGCGTCCTGGTACTGGGCCACCTGCCGCTCGTAGTCCACCAGATAGATCGGCTGACCGTTGACCCGCGCGGCCAGCGGGCGCTCCGGCGTGGGGGTGGGCGGCGGGGCCGTGGGCGCAGACGGCGTGAACGTGGGCGCTCTCTGGACCGGAGCCGCCGGTGGCGTTTCACAGGCCACCAGCAGCAGGAGCAGGAAGACGGGGAGAAGGATTCGCTTCATCGGCGCACTCCGTGGTCAGTATTTAGCCGTCAGGGATCAGTCGCCGACCTCACCCCACCCCCGGCGGCTTCGCCGCCACCCCCTCCCCTCTCCTGG
>JAPYWT010000265.1 GCA_028276215.1 Thermoflexus sp.
GAATCGGTCCAAAAGGTGAATCTCGCGATCCTCAAGCCGATTTTGAAGCAAGATTAAAAAACAAAAATTATGAAAACGATACTTTAGCAACTCTCATAATAGAATCTTGGGAGATACGCAGTGGTGTTCAATTTAACCCCAAAATTGATCGAAGTATAGAAGATACCAGAGGATTAAAAATCGTAGATAAAGATACTTATAATCTTCTTATGGCAATCATCAATGGAAGGCACTATCCCCAGCCGGTAATGCCGCCAGAAGAAGCGCTGATTACTGTTTTCGACACCAACCCAAGAGTTAATGTTTTTCTTCAACAGGTTGCGTACTGGTTGGGGACAATAAACTATGCCTATCCTCCACCCAATTTAAAAAAATCTCTTTTAGATAATGCCGGAGGTAATCTGGATTATTATAGTAAAACAGTGGGTTTGGGCTTTCATCCACCGTTTTCTTCTACCCCCTAAACCAACTTTTTATTGACAAAAGCAAAAATTTTCTTCATAATTAAATCTATGAGGAAAATAGCGCTTTTTCTTGTTGGTTTGCTACTGTTGATGGGAGGGCTTCTTTTTTCTCAAAAACCAATTAAGGCTGGAATCTGGGGTGAGTGTTTAAGTTGTATTGATGGTAATTGTTGCGGAAGTCCTTGTTCTTCAGGAGATTTTTGTAATAATTTGGGTTATGGTATATGTTATTGTGATAAGAAGCAGGAAAAAAAGGCAATCCCACCCACCTCCACGCCTGGGCCGAGGCCGCCTGCGCCAACGCAGCCGGGGGGAGGCGGTGGTGGGGGTGGCGGGCCAACGCCGACAGAGAAGTATGCGGAGGCATAGATGGCATCACTGGTGGAGATACTCGGCCTTGTCTTCGGGTTTATCTGGCCCTTCTGGCCTCTGGTGTTCCTCCGGGTGCTGGCTGATGTTGTCGGCAGAAAGTCCAGACGTGGGCACTCAGCCAGCCGGGACATGCTGGTGATCTGGGGATTCCTGGCCATTTGCCGGATCGCCGCTGCCATCTCTCTCCCCTCGGTCTCCTCTTTCCTGATCCCTGAGCCCTGGAACACGGTCCTCTTCTTCGCCGCGGGCGCTGTGCTGATTGGAATCAACGTCTGGGGCAAATGGAGGCCGAAGACATCCTACAGGGGCAAAACCATCTCCTCCGTCTCCGACCTCCTGGAACTCTCCCCCGCTGAATTTGAAGAAATGGTGGCGGAGGTCTATCGCGCCAAAGGGCACCGGGCCCGACGGACGGGGACAGTGGGCGATCACGGGGTAGATGTCGTCGTGGACGCGAAAAACGGGGAGAAGTGGGTGGTTCAATGTAAGCGCTGGCGAGGCACTGTGGGGGAACGGGTGGTCCGGGAGTTCTACGGATGCCCCAACTACCCCCTCTGCCGCAAAATCATCAATATCCCCACAGGACGGGAACCATGACCCCCCCTACTCCCTACTCCTTACTCCCTCCCCTCTCCTGCGACCTCCACACCCACACTTTCTACTCCCGGGACTGCCTGGTCTCCCCGGAGCGGTTTCTGGAGGCGTACCGCCGCCGGGGGCTGGACCGGGTGGCAGTGACCGACCACAACACCATCGCGGGCGCACTGCGGCTGAAGGAGACGGACCCGGAGCGCGTCATCGTGGGCCAGGAGATTCGCACGACGCACGGGGAACTCATCGCCTACTTCCTGACCGAACCCGTTCCCCCGGACCTGCCGCCCCAGGAGGCCGTTGCCGCCGTGCGGGCCCAGGGGGGCGTCGTCGGCATCTCCCACCCCCTGGACCGGGCCCGACGGGAGGCGATGGGGCGGGCCGCCGTGGAGGACATCCTGGGGATGGTGGATTTTCTGGAAGGGCTCAACGCCCGCTGCCTGTTCCCGGCGGACAACGATGCGGCCCAGGCTCTGGCCCGGACCCACAACCTCCCCGTGACTGCCGGAAGCGATGCCCACTCGCTCTGGGAACTGGGCCGGGCCGTGACCCGGATGCCGCCCTTTGACTCACCGGAATCGTTCCTGGAGGCGCTGCGGTCGGCGCGCGTGGAGGGCCGAACCTCCCCGGCGTGGGTCCACCTCATCTCTTCGCTGGCGAAAATCCTCCGCCGGACCGGCCTGGCCCCACCCCCGCCGGGGTAGTCCCGCCGCCCTGCGCCCTGCGACTCTGCGACCTGCGACTCTGCGACTCTGCGACCTGCGCCCTGCGACCTGCGACCTGCGACCCGTAACAAGGAGGCACAATTGGAAACGCTCACTGCCGTACTGGCTATCATCATTCTGGCCGTCGTGCCGATGGTCCTCTACGCGCTCTTCCTCTGGTGGATGGACCGCTATGAGAAGGAGCCGCTGGGCCTGATCCTGGCCTCGTTCCTCTGGGGCGCTATCCCCGCCGTCATCCTCTCCCTCATCGCCCAGATCGTTCTGGACATCCCGGTCTCGGAGTTCTTCGGCTCCAGCCTGGGGACCGAAGTGGTGGGGGCCAGTCTGATCGCGCCGATCACCGAGGAGCCGTTCAAGGGGCTGATGCTGCTGCTCCTGATGCTGTTCTTCCGCCACGAGATAGATACGCCGCTGGACGGTATCCTGTACGGGGGACTGGTGGGCTTCGGGTTCGCCACCACCGAGAACTTCTTCTACTTCCTGGATGCCTACGGCATGAGCGGGCTGGGGGGAGTGCTGGAACTGGCCTTCTTCCGCGCCGTCCTCTTCGGCCTGAACCACGCGCTGTTCACGGGCTGTACCGGCCTGGGCATCGCCCTGGCGCGCACGTCCCCCCGCCGCGAGGTCCGCATTGCGGCTCCGTTTGTCGGGCTGGGGGTGGCGATGACGCTGCACGGCCTGCACAACTTCGGCGCCACCCTCTCCAGCCTGACCTGCTGGGCTCTGCTGATCAGTCTGACCTCGGATTGGGGAGGCGTGCTGGCGCTCCTGGGACTGCTCATCTACTTCACGGTTCGGGAGCAGCGGATCCTGGTCCTCTACCTGGAGGATGAAGTGGAAAAGGGGACCATCGCGCCCGAGGACTACCCGGTCATCTGCTCCTACTGGCGCCGGGTCGGGCAGCGGCTGGGCGCGCTGGTGCGCGGGGAAGTGGGACGCTGGTGGCGTCTGGGCAAGTACTACCGGCTGGCCTCCGAACTGGCCTTCGCCCGCCACCAGCGGGTGACCGTCGGCAGTGACGAGGTGATCAACCGCCGGGTAGACCAACTGCGAAAGGAACTCCGCCGCCTGCGCCAGGAGTTGTGAGAATTCTCACACAAAGACACAAAGACACGAAGATAAAAAGATAAAAAAATTCTCTGTGCCTTTGTGTCTCTATGTGAGGTAAAAAAACGAGGATTCTCACACAAAGACACAAAGATAAAAAGATAAAACAAAAATTCTTTGTGTCTTTGTGTCTCTGTGTGAGGTAAAGGATATGGAAGGATCAACGCCGCCGGGGGCCCGTATCGCCCGGGCCGCCACCCAGGTGATGGCCCTCTTCGTCCTCTCCCGGGCGCTGGGGCTGGCGCGGGAGATGGTCATCGGCGCCGTCTTCGGCACCAGCGCCGAATACGACGCGTATCTGGCCGCCGCGCGCATCCCGGACCTGCTGTTCTCGCTGATGGCCGGGGGCGCACTGGCCTCCGCGTTCATCCCCACCCTGGCCGGGTACTTCGCCCGCGACGACGCCGAAGGGGGATGGCGCCTGGCCAGCGCGGTGGTCAATCTGGTGCTGGTCGCGCTCACGCTGGCCGCAGGCCTGGCCTGGGCCGTCGCGCCGGCACTGGTGGCGACCGTGCTGGCCCCCGGATTCCCGCCCCCCCAGCAGGCCCTCACCGTCTCCCTGATGCGGATGATGTTGGTGGCACCCGTCCTCTTCGGGGTCAGCGGCGTCGTCATGGGGATTCTCAACACCCGCCAGCATTTCGTGCTCCCCGCGCTGGCCCCCAGTCTCCTCAACCTTTCCCTCATCGCGGCGGCGGGGCTCCTGGCGTCCCGAATGGGCGCCCGCGCACTGGCGCTGGGGTACGTCGTCGGCGCGGTGCTGCATCTGGCGGTCCAGTTGCCCGGTCTCCCCCGCGTGGGGGCCCGCTACCACCCCGTCTTCACCCTGAGCGATCCCGGCGTCCGGGAAGTGCTGCGGTTGATGGCTCCCCGAGTCCTGGGGCTGGCCGCGGTCCACCTGAACTTCCTGGTCAACACGAACATCGCCTCGCGCCTGGGGGAGGGGGCCGTCTCGGCGCTGAACTACGCCTGGCTGCTGATGCTCCTGCCCCAGGGGGTCTTCGCTCAGGCCGTGGCGACGGCGGCCTTCCCGACGTTCGCTGAGCAGGCCGCGCGGGGGGAACGGGCGTCTATGCGCCACACGCTGGCGACGACGCTGCGGATGGTCTTCTTCGTCACCGTCCCGGCGGCGGTGGGGTTGCTGGTCCTGCGGCGGCCGCTGGTGGCGTTGCTCTTTGAGCGGGGGGCCTTCCAGGCCGCCTCCACCGACGCGGTGGCCTGGGC
>JAPYWT010000191.1 GCA_028276215.1 Thermoflexus sp.
GTGGGGCATGGTGCTCAGGTCCGCCACAATCGGGGTTCCGGCGACGTCCTCCCCCAGCGCGATGGCCAGGGGGGAGTCCATAGCGGCGAAGGCGTCGCTTTCCATCACCGAACGGAGGGAGACCCGGCTGACCCGGTCGTTGGGTACTTCAATGCCCACGACGGACCGGCCGGGGACAGGGGCTTCCACCCGCAGGGACGGAGCCGCCAGGGCCAGCGCCAGGTCGTCGGCCAGGGCCGCAATCTGGCTGACCCGGACTTTGTGGGCGCGTCGCTGGCCGTCGGGGCCGGGCCGTTCGGTGAAGCCCGGGGCGATGCCGAACTGGGTGACCGCCGGGCCCCGCCGGACCTCCACGACCTGGACCGGCAGTCCGAACTGGGCCAGCGTCTCCATGATGATGCGGCTTTTGCGCCGCACTTCCTCGTCGGAGAGGCCGACCTCTTCCCCTTCATCCAGCAAGTCCAGCGGCGGGAGAGCGGGTTCGGCGGGCCGGGCCGGGGCGGATGGGGGAACGGGCGCGGCGCGGGCTGGGGCGGACGGTGCCGCCGGAGCGGCCCATTCGGCGGGCGCGGGGGCTGGTGTCGGAGATGGGGCCGATGGCGCCGGAGGCGCGGGCCGGGGAGTCGGTCGGGCGGCGGGCTGGGCCGCGCGGGGACGGGCCGGAGTGGGGGTGGCGCGGCGTCGCCCCAGCCGTTCCCGGATGTCGGCCAGGGTCCAATCCATAGCCAGCCCCAACCCCAGCAGGGTGAAGATGGCCAGCAGGACACCGGCCACCAGGGGGCCCAGGTAGAGGGAGAGGATGTGGGCAATGGCCCACCCGATGACCCCTCCGCCCCACCCGCTCTGGAGGAGAGTCCAGGGGTCCCGGCGGCCCAGCAGCAGGTGGGTGAGGGCCAGCAGGCCGAAGAAGAGCAGTTCCAGCCCGACCACCGGTCGCCACCGCCAGGCAATGGGGCGGTCCAGATGGTGCTGGAGGATGAGGACTCCGCCCCATCCGATGGCAAACGCGACCGGCACCGCCCCCCAGCCGAAGACAAACTGGAGGGCATGGAGCCAGGCATCAGTCCAGCGCCCGGAGGTCACCCGCAGGAGGGTGAGGAACGTCAGGAGAGAGAGCAGGATCAGGCCCACTGCCAGGGTCTGCTGGACGATGGGGCTGGTCAGCCATGCCCACCAGGGCTGGCCCGACGGCTGGGGGGCCGGCTTCTGTCCCGATGTTCCCTTTGCGCGCGTGCTCATTGATCGCTGATCGCGTATCGCGAATCGCTTATCGCTTCACATTCACTGTCAACTGCGATCTGCCGGAGCAGGTTCGGCAGCCTGACGGAGACTGAGACCCAGACGGCGGCGGGCGGCGTCCACATAGATGACCCGCAGCCGGACGGTCATCCCCTCCTGGACCACGTTGCGAGGGTGCAGGAATTGGCCTTCGGCCAGTTCGGAAAGGTGGATCAGGCCCTCTACCCCTTCTTCTACCTGGGCAAACGCACCGAATTCCACCACGTTGGTGATGACCCCCTGAACAATCTGCCCGACCCGGTATCGCTCCTCAATGGTGCGCCAGGGGTCCGGCTGGACCCGTTTCAGGCTCAGGCCAACCCGTCCGCGCTCGCGGTCCACGTTCAGCACAGAGACCCGCACCTCCTGGCCCGGGCGGAGCAATTGAGCAGGGTGGCTGACCCGGTTCCAGGAGAGTTCGGAGATGTGGATCAACCCCTCCAGGCCGCCCAGGTCCACAAACGCGCCAAAGGAGCAGATATTGGTTACCCTCCCTGTGCAGACATCCCCTGGTTGCAATTGCTCCAGCAGGGCTTTGCGGCGTTGCTCCTCGGAATGGGTGGCCCGTTCGGAGAACACCAGCCGCTGGCGGCCCGGGTCCACTTCTATGACATGGAGACGAAGGGTCTGGCCGACGCGGGCGCGCAGGGCTTCTTCCCGCTCCCGCTCATCCAGATAGGGAGAAAGGTCGGCCAGGTGAGACACCGGAACGAAGCCCTGGGTGCCGTTCCATTCCACCAGCAGGCCGCCCCGATTGTAACCGACGACCGGCAGGGTCAGGACGGCCCGATCCTCCATCGCGCGAATGGCAGCCGCCCATTGCCCGTTGTCGGGCGAAGACGGAGGGTCGGTGGGGGCCTTCGCCTCCGACCCCAGACCCAGCCCACGCCATATACTCTCGGGGTCGGCCGGGGGAGCCGTGTGGCGACTGTACTCCCCCTCTTCCACCAGAGTTTGCCAGTACTCCTCAGTGTACGGTGCATCAGCGGGCAGAAATTCCATTCTCCTGTCCTCCCAAATACAGTTGTCGGATACGCAGGATAGACACCGTCAACTTCTGTCAAACCGACCGGCGCCCGGAAGGTGGTGAGTTTCCCCGGGCGTAACTATTCAGGCGCTGACTGAAGTCAGCCTTCCTGGGCCGCAGGCCTTCGGTCGGCCTTCGCCGACCTCACCCCACCCCCGGCGGCTTCGCCAGGGGAGGGGTGAGGTGTGCCCAGGGAGGACGATTTCAATCGGCTGAATAGTTACCCCCGGGCCCGCTCTTCCCGCTCCATCTCCGCCAGAACGCGGGCCAGTTCCTGGATGGCGATGCGCTGTTTGCGGTAGAAGTCGGATTCGCTCATGGCCAGCCGCATGGCCACGTCCCGCACCCGGTAGCCCTTGATGAACTTCAGTTCCAGGATGTTGTAGAGCAGCCACTCGGTCGCGGTCAGGCTGCGCTCGCCCTCGGGGCGCAATCGCTCAATGGCCCGCAGGAGGACGGCCCGCAGCGCGTTGACCGGCCCGCCATGGTCATCGGAGGCCCGCTCCACGACCTGCAGGTTCAACAGAGGACTGCGGGTCAACTTGGGGCCGCCCCAGTAGTGGTCCAGCGCGTCCCATACCCAGCGCGGGAACTCCGGCGTGGCCAGGGGGTCGGCGAGACGGGCCAGCGCCGGTGCTCCCTCGTAGCGCAGCATCTCCCGTCGTCGCTGGATTTCCTCAATCTGGGGGATGATGCGCTCCAGGACACTGAACAACGCCTGCTGGACCATCCGGTCCTCCAGGGCGGCCTCTATCTGGTGGGCCAGGGAGTGCAGGAAGTCCTGCTCCTCGGCGCTCAGGTCTATCTCCGGAGAACGGGCCCGCAACCCCAGGATGCCGATCAACTCGTCATCGGAGCGGGAGCGAAGCGGCAGGAGCCAGTACCCATCCCAGACGTAGAGGTCGCCGGAGGGCTGGAGGCGCCCTGCCAGCGCGCCGATTCCGCCAGCCGGCAGGGAGAGGTCAGGGCCTGCGGCCCCGCAGACGACCTCTATTCGCGCCTGCTCCCCCTCCACTACCGCCACAAACGCAGAGGGGGTTCGCAGGAGGTCGCAGAGGGCGGTCAGGATGTTCTCCAGGAATTGTCGCAGGTCGGTCGTGGTCAGCAACCGGTTGCTCAGGCTCTGAATCCAGGCAATTTCCTGCTCGTCTCGCCGGTAGAGCAGGCGGTCAATCAGCGGCTTGCTCCACTCCACGCCCAGTTGGACCAGCAAGATCGCGATGACGACGCCGAAGAGGGCCAGTTGGAGGGGAGAGAGGCCCAACAGGCCGCCCGATTGGGACGCGGCGATGATGATGGCCACGACCACGGTCGCCTGAAAAGGCCCACGCAGGAGATAGCGGACGAAGCGATGCTTGACGACCCGGTCGGGGGTAAGAACACCGAAGAAGGCGACAGTATAGGCCATCACCATCAGCATGCTGCCCACACAAAGGTTGCCCAGAACCAGCAGGAGCCAGAGGAGGATGGCAGGGAGCCGCTGCGGCCATCCCGTCAGCACCAGGTAGGGGAAGACGCTGACGGGCGGGGCCAGAGAGGCCAGCGCCAGGTAGGCCATCCGGCGGCGGGAGGTGGAGGTGAGGCATCGTTCCCAGGCCCGGAGAACGTTGGCCAGGCCCCACAGGATGAAGATAGCGAAGTAGAGGACGAAAAACCAGAACTGAGGGCCGGCCCGCAGGTGGATGGTCCCGATTTGCAGGATACCATCCCAGACAATGCGGTCAGTGAGGAGGGCGCCCAGCAGGATCATGCCGCCCAGGATGTAGGCAACCCCGATTCCCCATGCGCGCCGGCGGCTGCGGTCATTCGTGGTCTCTAACAGCGCGCTGGTGAAGTGGAGGTACGCGGCGGGGGTGAAGGCAATCCCTACCCACTGAAAGCGGAGCCACTCCAGGGCTACCTCCACCGGCGCGGCGACGATGACCAGTTCCACAAAGTAGACGATGAGGATGCAACAGAGGAGGGCGCTGAAAATCTGGGCCACCCGGTTGCGGAAGTTGTAGAGCAACAGGTAGATGGCCAGGGCAAAGGAGAGGATGACGATGCCCGACGTCAGCAGAATGTTCAGTAGTTGAAGCACACTGATCCAGTTCACAATCCCGGCCGTCTCAACGCAAATGGGTCCCAAATAACAGCGCGATATCCTGAGTGCGCCAATGGCGGTCGTGGTATCCCCGGAAGGAAAATCCCAGCGCCCGGCAGAAGCAGATGGCCGGATAGTTGCGGGTGGGCACTTCCACCATCAGTTCGTCCAGCCCCTTACCGGATGCCCAGGAGAGGACCTCCGCCATCAGGGCACGGCCCACCCCCTGCCGCCGACGGGCCGGGTCCACCACCAGGTCGTATACCCAGGCCATGCCGTGCCCCATCAGGGAGCGCGCCGTCACGTATCCGATGATTCCCCCTTCTTCGGCAACCAGGAACAGGTCACAATCCTCCCATCCGGCGATCAGTTCCTTCCCCTGACGGGGGTATGGGACAGGTACGGCTCGCGGGAGGCGCACCGGCTGGAAGGTGAGCGTGATGGCTCCCTGCTGTTCATGCTCTTCCATCCGCCAGGCATGGTCGGTGAGGACAGAGTGGTCCAGTTTCAGGCAGGACTCTGCATCGGCGGGTCGGGCTTTGCGGATTCGCATGTGCTGATCTCTCTGCGGTGTAACTGTTCAGCCTCACCCCACCCCCAGCGGCTTCGCCGCTACCCCCTCCCCTCTCCTGACCTTTGGTCAGGTGTGGGGAGGGGGTGCCGCCGCAGGCGGCGGGGGTGGGGTGAGGAAGCCTGAATAGTTACTCTGCGGTTATGCATAAATTTTACCATTGGAGGGGATAAGAGGCAAGTGATGCCCGACCAGCGGGTGTGTCCCAAAATCGTAAAGAAAAATTGTTTTTGTGGTGGCGGCTTCGCCGCCATCACAAAAACAATATTCTTATTTCACCCCCTCCTCCGCCGTGAAACGGTGGGGGAGAGGGGGCAAAAAAGATTCCCTCAAAGGGGACTTTTTCAGCACCCTCCGAAACGGGGAGGAGAGGGGGATTTAAGGAAGGGGTTTTGGGGGGGGGGGGGGGGGGGGGGCCCCCCC
>JAPYWT010000031.1 GCA_028276215.1 Thermoflexus sp.
CCGACCTGGAGGGGATAATGGCCTACCAGCGGGCCGCCGTGGAGCGGCTGGTGGGCGGCGTGGAGCAACTGCTGAAAGAGTGGAAGGTGACGGTGGTCCGGGGCCGGGGCCGCCTGGTCCGCCCCGATGCCCTCTCCGTCACCGACGGGGCCGGGGGGACGACGGAGGTGACCGCCCGCCACATCGTCCTGGCCCCCGGCTCGGTGACGGCCCGCCCGCCCATCCCCGGCCTGGACCTGCCCGGCGTGGTCACCAGCACGGAGGCGCTGGACGTCTCCACCGTTCCGGCCCACCTGATTGTCATCGGCGGCGGGGTCATCGGGCTGGAGTTCGCCTGCATCTACCAGGCGCTGGGCAGCCGGGTGACCGTCCTGGAGATGATGCCGGACCTGCTCCCCGGCGCGGCGGATGAGGCCATTTCCAGGCGACTGGCGGTGCTCCTGCGGCGGCGGGGAATGGACATCCGCACCGGGGCGACGGTCCAGGGTGTAGAGGAGACGGAGGCCGGCCTGCGGGTGCGGTTCTCCACGTCCAGAGGCGAGGAGGCCGTGGAGGGCGACCGGGTCCTGCTGGCGACGGGCCGCTGGCCCAACACCGCCGACCTGGGGCTGGAGGAGGTGGGAATCCGGATGAACCGGCGCGCGATCGCGGTGGACGAGTACCTGCGCACCAGCGTCCCCAACGTCTGGGCCATCGGCGACGCCGTGGGCGGGATGATGCTGGCCCATAAGGCCATGGTGGACGGGCGGGTGGCGGTGGAGAACATCGCCGGGCAGAAGCGGGCGGTGGACTACCGCTCCGTCCCCTGGGCCATTTTCACCTCGCCGGAAGTGGCGGGGGTCGGGCTGACGGAGGCGCAGGCCCGCCAGCAGGGCGCCGACGTCCGCGTGCTGCAGTTCCCCTTCTCCGCCAATCCCCGCGCGCAGATTCTGGGGGAGACGGAGGGGCTGGTGCGCATCGTCTGCGAGGCCGGGAGCGGGCGAGTGCTGGGGGTCCACATGATGGGCCCGCACGTCACCGAACTGATCGCCGAGGGGGCGCTGGCCGTGCAGACGGGCGCCACCGCCGACGACCTGGCCTGGACCACCCACGCGCACCCGACGCTGACCGAGGCCGTCCTGGAGGCCGCCCTGGGCTTCCGGGGCGCGACCATCCATTATCATCGGAAAACGTGAAACGTAAAAAGTGAAACGTAAAAAGTGAAACGTAAGGAGGCAAGATGACGGAGTTCTTGGAACTCACGGTGGATAAGTTCACCTTTCGCTTCGCCACCGACCGGTACTATCATCCGGAGGGGGTGTGGGCCCTGCCGGAGGGGGAGGGGCGGGTGCGCATCGGCCTCTCCGACTTCGCCCAGCAGTCCGGCGGCGACGTCGCCTTCGCCGAGGTGAAGCCCGTGGGGACCGCCGTGGCCTTCGGCGACGAGGTCGCGTCCATTGAGACGATGAAGACGGACATCGTCGTCCCGGCGCCGGTCGGCGGGACGGTGGTGGAGGTCAACCCGGCGCTGGAGATGAGCCCCGAGGCCATCAACGAGGACCCCTACGGGGAGGGCTGGCTGGCGGTCATCGCCGCCACCGACTGGGAGGCCGACCGGGCCCGCCTGCTGGACGCCCAGGCCTACCTGGAGCGGGTGCGGGAGGTCGCCGAGGAGGAGATGAGGAAGCGATGAGCCCGAACCGTCGTGTCGTGATTGTTCCGTGCAGCGGCATCGGGAAGACCTTCGGGACGGTGAGCCGGGAGGCCGCGTATACCGTGGTGGAGGACCTCCGCCCCGATACGACGGAACTGGTCGCCCTCTCCCTGCTGGTGCTGGGGGACGAGGAGGCACGGGCGGCGGTGGCGGGGCACCCCACCGTCACCATTGACGGATGCCGCCTGGCCTGCGCGACCAAAATGGTCCAGGAGAGCGGCCTGCCCGTGGCCCGTTCGTTCACCGTTCTGGACGCCTTCCGGAAACACCGGGACCTGAAGCCGGAGGGGATTTCGTCCCTCAACCCGGAGGGGCAGAAACTGGCCCGGGTCCTGGCGGAGGAGGTCGCAGAGGCGGTGGAAGAACTCGGGAAGAGTGAAACGTGAAACGTGAAACGTAAAACGTGAAACGTGAAGCGTGAGGTGGAGGGGACGATGCCGATTTTGCCGAAAAAGAAGGTGGGAATTGTGGCCTGTTCCGGCGAGGAGATGCCGGAGGGGACGGTTTCCCGGGTGGCGGCGCTGAAGGTGCTGGAGCAACTGCGCCCGAACGACACGGTGACCATCTGCCTGCCGCTCTTCCTGGCGGGCGGGGAGGGGGACCGGGCCTTCGCCCGCTTCTATCCGACGGTCGCCATAGACGGCTGCGAGAAGCGGTGCGCGGCGCGGGCGACGGAGATGTACTCCGGCAAACCTGCCGCCAGCATCGTCGTGACCGACGTGGTGAGCGGGAACGGCCTGGGGCCTATCCGGGGCTCCCGGACGTTGAACGAGGCCGGGATGCAGGCCGCCGACCTGGTCGCCCAGGAGGTGGCCCATCTGGTAGACGGACTCCTGGGCCGGACGGGGCGGGAGGCAGAAGAGGCCGCTGTGGAGGAGGCGACCGCAGAGGTTTCAGAGGACGAGGAAGCGGCCATTTCCCTCTGCTCCTGCGGCTCCGGCATCCCGGTGCAGAAGGTGGCGGTGAATGGGCGGGTGGTCACCCTCATCGCGCTGCCGGCCATCTTTGAGCAGTTCTACCAGAGCGGCAAGCGGCCCGGCGACGGGACGACGCGGGAGTTGTTGGAAGTCACCCGCATCTACAACCCCATCCCGCCGGAGGAGGAGGCCGCCTACGCCCAGGCCCTGGCGCGGGAGTACGAGAAGTACTGCCGCAAACACGCCGTGTAGGGCAACTGCGAGCAGTTGCCCTACATAGGAGGAGTTATGAGTCGCACAGCCACATACTACACCATCGTCACCTGGAAGGGAGAGCACTGGGGGCATGTTGTGATGGGCAACGGGCCGGAGATGGACTTCTCCGCCCCGCCCGATGCCCACGGCCATCCCGGCGTGCTGACGCCGGAGGACGCCTTCGTCGCCGCCGTCAACACCTGCATCATGATGATGTTCATCTGGGCGGTGGAGCGGTTCAAACTGGACCTGGTCTCCTACGAGTGCCGCGCCGAAGGGACCAAGTTGATAGAACTGGACCGGACGGAATTTTTCACCCACGTCCATCTTTGGCCGAAGATTGTGGTGCGGGCGGGGGGTGAGGACCCGGCGGCTGTGGAGAAGCGGGTGCGTCGGGCGCTGGAGGGGGCCCGCAAATACAGTCTGGTCGCCAATTCCATCAAGTCGGAGGTCATCATAGAGCCGACGATTGTGGTGGAATGACCAATGACAAATGACCAATGACGGAGGAGGAAGAATGCCGTTGCACATCAAGGTTTTGGGGCCGGGTTGTGAGGCCTGCGACTGGGTGGAGCAGCAGGCCATCGCCGCGCTGGAGGTGCTGGCCGAGGAGAACCCCGACCTGGAGGCCACCATCCAGCACATTACGGATTACGCCGAGATCACCAAATATCCGATTCTCTTCACCCCTGGCCTGGTGGTCAACGAGAAACTGGTCTGCGCCGGCCGCATCCCGAGGGTGGAGGAAGTGGTCGCCTGGCTGCGGCAGGCGCTGGACGGGGCCGGGGGAGCATAGGGGGCAGTCCCCCTGGATTCGCATAGACCCGCTGCGACTTCCTGCCGGTACGTCGTACGTCGGGTAACCCGAACATCTGCATCCCATTCAATCTCAACAGGAGGTACAGAACAATGACCGAAGTCACCACTGTTCGTGAGCGGGCCATTGCCCGCCGTCCCGGAGTGGCCCAGCGGCTCTCGCTGCTGGACCGGTATCTGACGCTGTGGATTTTCCTGGCGATGGCCGTCGGCGTGGGGCTGGGATACCTCTTCCCGGCCGCGGTCCAGTCCTTCAACCAGGCCGTCTCCGTCGGGACGACCAACATCCCCATCGCCATCGGCCTGATCCTGATGATGTACCCGCCGCTGGCAAAGGTCCACTACGAGGAACTGGGGGACGTCTTCCGCAACTGGCGGGTCCTGGGCCTTTCCCTGATTCAAAACTGGGTCATTGGGCCCATCCTGATGTTTGTGCTGGCCATCGTCTTCCTGCGGAACTATCCGGAGTACATGGCCGGCCTGATCCTCATCGGCCTGGCCCGCTGCATCGCCATGGTCATCGTCTGGAACGAACTGGCTCAGGGCGATACGGAATACGCGGCGGGGCTGGTGGCCTTCAACAGCCTCTTCCAGGTCTTCTTTTACAGCGTCTACGCCTATGTCTTCATCACCGTCCTGCCCACCTGGTTCGGCCTGAAGGGGGCAACGGTCCACGTGACGATTGGTGAGATCGCCAAATCCGTCTTCATCTACTTGGGGATTCCCTTCATCGCCGGTTTCCTCACGCGGCTGGTGCTGATTCGCCTGCGGGGGAAGGAGTGGTACGAGACGAAATTCGTGCCGCGCATCAGCCCCCTCACTCTGGCCGCGCTCCTGTTCACGATCGTGGTGATGTTCAGCCTGAAGGGGAACCTCATCGTGACGTTGCCGCTGGACGTGGTGCGCGTTGCCATCCCGCTGGTCTGCTACTTCGTGCTGATGTTCCTGGTCAGTTTCTGGATGGGACACCGCATCGGCGCGACCTATCCTCAGACGACGACCATCGCCTTCACCGCGGCCAGCAACAACTTTGAACTGGCCATCGCGGTGGCGGTGGCGGTCTTCGGGATTCAGTCCGGGCAAGCCTTCGCGGCCGTCATCGGCCCACTGATTGAGGTGCCGGTGATGATCGGGCTGGTGAACGTGGCCTTCGCGCTGGGACGGCGGCTGTTCGGCGCCCAGTCGGAGGCTGCGATGGCGTAGCAAAAGAGGTGACAGTCACCTTTGAGGTGACTGTCACCTCATCTTTACGGGGGTGGGGTGTTCCGCCGGGTACTCTTCCCGACCGACTTTTCGGCCTACGCGACGGCCGTAATGGACTGCCTGCCGGAGTGGAAGGCGGCGGGAATGCAGGAGGTGCTGTTGCTGGGCGTCATCCGGCCGGCGGAGATTCCGCTGGGCGGCTCGCTGGATCGGGACGTCCTGGAGGAGATGCGGTGGGGTGCCCGGCAGCGGCTTCACCTGGCCCGGCAGGCACTGGAGGGGCAGGGGCTGGTGGTGCGCACCCGCCTGGAGGTCGGACCACCGGCCCCCACCATCGTCCGCGTGGCCGAAGAGGAGGGGGTGGACCTCATTGCGATGGGCGCGCAGGGAAAGAGTTTGGTGCAGGAACTGCTCCTGGGGAGCGTGGCCCACGAGGTGGCCCGGCGGGCGCCGGTGCCGGTGCTCATTGAAAAGTTTGACGTGGTGCGTCAGTTGGGTCACGTGGAGTGTCGTCGCCGCTGCGCCCGCACGTTCCAGCGGATTCTTCATCCTACCGACTTCTCCGAGTGCGCGGATGCCGCCTTCAACGTGGTCAAGCGGCTGCGGGCCGCCGGGACCGAAGAGGTCATCCTGCTCCACGTCCAGGACGAGCGGGCCATGCGTCACCGTCCGCCGGAGCAACTGGCGGAGTTTGACCGGATAGACACTGAACGGCTGGAGGAGATGAAACGGGCGCTGGTCCTCTACGGCATCCCGCAGGTCCGGGTGATGCTGCGCCACGGCATCCCGTTCGTGGAGACGCTGCGGGTCGCTGAGGAGGAAGACGTCTGTCTGATTGTGCTGGGCACCAAAGGCCGCAGCGCGGTGGCGGAGATGCTGACCGGCAGCACCTTTGAGAACGTCATCCGCCAGAGCCGCAGGCCGGTGCTGGTGGTCCGGGGGACTCAGTGCCGATAGGGCAGGCTGTCCGCCCAGTCGTGTGAACATTCATGTAGCACAGGCCGCCAGGCCTGCATGCAGGCTAAAGCCTGCGCTACGGGTTCGTCGTAGCGCAGGCCGCCAGGCCGGTTGACGCGGGCAAACTCTCCTAAAGGAGACCGATGAAGTACCATCCGGGGTGCCGATGCCTGTGCTGTCGGGGGCGCGGGCCGGGCCGCAAGCGGCCGCCGCCCTGCCTCTCGCGAGTCGCTGACCCTTTGGTAACTATTCAGACTTCCTCACCCCACCCCCGCCGCCCTCGGGCCGAAGGCCCTTCGGGCCGAGGCCTGCGGCGGTAGCGGCGAAGCCGCTGGGGGAGGGGTGAGGCTGAACACTTACACCCTTTGATTCATCCGCTCATCCTATAAGGAGGCAAGAACAAATGACTGCGCAGAAAGTCCCGTGGTATCGGACGCAAATCGTCACCCTGGTGTTGCTGGCCATCGTGGCCATCGTCGTCATCTGGGCCGCGCTGGCCGGGTATCACGCGAAAGGCGAGCCGGCCATCGGCGTCGGACGGGGAATCATCCTGCTGGTGGTGGGCTTCTTCGCCGGTCTCCTGGGCAGCCTCATCGGCACCGGCGGCTGCAGCGTGATGCTCCCCATCATCCACTTCTGGATGGGCTTCCCGGCCTCGCTGGCGGTGGGCACCACTCTCTTCGCCGTCATCTTCACCGCCACCTCGGGCGCGTGGGGGCATCTGGTGCGGCGCAACCTGGACCGGCGGGCAACCCTCTGGCTGGGGGGTGGGGGCATCCTGGGCGTGCTCCTGGGCTCCTGGCTCTTCACCTTCCTGGCCCAACATCAGGCACTGCTGGGGCTGGTCCTGGGCCTGCTCTTCCTCTGGCCCGCCATCCGCATGATCTGGGAGGGGGTTGAGGGCTTCACCGGCAAGGGGCCTGGGAAGACGGAGGGGAATGAAATCCCCGGCAACGGCTGGTGGATGGCCCTCTTCGGCTTCATCGTGGGCATCGCCACCGGCATCGCCGGGCTGGGCGGCGGCTACGCGCTGGTGCCCGGCCTCATCTACCTCTTCTCCGCCCCCGTCTACATCACGATGGGCACCTCGCTGGCGGTGATGGTCCCGCTGGCGCTGGTGGGCGGGCTGATCAAAGTGGCCCAGGGCTTTGTGGCACTGGTGGCGGGCGGCATTCTGGGCGGCGGGACGATTATCGGCGCCCAGGTCGGTGCGTCCATCATCAAGCGCTTCAAGCCCCATACCCTCAAATTCATCTTCGGCATCTACTTCCTGTACGTCGCTCTCAAGTTCGTCCTGGGCTACTTCGGGATTCGCATCTGGTAAGTTTCAGGGTGGCCGAAGGCAATGCCTTCGGCCACCCCAATCCCATTCTTTGGAGGTGAACAATGTCCAATGATCTCTTCTCCCAGTGGCTGAGCGGGCTGGACTTTGAGTACTGGAGCACCGGTCAGCACAAGGTTGAACCATCCGTTTTCTTTGAAAAATGGGCGAAAGGCGAGGCAATCCTGCTGGATGTGCGGGCTCCGGAGGAGAAGGAGTTTGTGACCTTTCCCTTTGCGCTGGAGATTCCCATCAACGAACTGCCGGCGCGCCTGAACGAGATTCCGCGCGATAAACTGGTGGTCACTTTCTGCTCCGGCGGCGACCGCGCCAACGTGGCCTTTGCCTATCTGCACGCCCAGGGCTTTGAGAATGTCCGGATTATGCCGGGTGGGTATGCCAGCCTGTTCCCGGAACTGATGCCGGGCAAAGTCCGTGCCGCGCGGCAGCGCCGGGCGCAAGGAGAAGACCCCCGATGAGCGCCGTTTTTTACGTCCTCAGCGCGCTGGTGGTCTTCCTTTTCTCCGGCCTGCTGGCCATGGCGGGCATCGGTGCGGCGTTTCTGTTTGTGCCCTTCTTCTACTACCTGGGCGTTCCGCTGGCGGAGGCCACGCCGACGGCCCTGCTGTTGAACGTCGTGAGCCTGCTGCTGGCCGCCATCAACTACTGGCGGGGGAAACTGGTCAACTGGCGCGTGGGACTGCCGGTGCTGGTGGCGGCGGTCATCCTCTCGCCGGTCGGTGCCCGACTGACGCCCCACGTGAACAAGCGGCTGCTGCTCGGCCTCTTCGCGGCTTTCCTGGTCTTCGCGGGCTTCATGATGCTCTTCTACCGGGCCAGGACACGGACACGGCCGCTGAGCCGGGGGGCCGAAGTCGGCGCGGGCGTGGGGGTGGGCGCCGTGGCCGGATTCCTGGGCGGCCTGCTGGGCGTCGGCGGGGGGAACTTCGTCCTGCCGGTGCTCAACTGGATTGGGCTGGACCCCAAAGTCGCCGCCGGGACGACGTCCCTGGTCGTGGTCTTCTCGTCGCTCTCCGGCTTTCTGGGACACGCGACAATGAGCCGGCTGGACCCCTTGTTTGTCGGCCTGATGGCCGTGATGGCCGCAGCAGGCTCCATCGTCGGCTCGCAGTTGATGAAGACCAGACTGTCCAGCGCGCAACTGAAAAAGATCATCGGCGTGCTGCTGTGGATGATCGCCGCCAAGATGATCTTTGACCTGATCAAATAGACAACAGGAGGAAGCAATGGTAACCAGGTATATTCCCCCGGAGTGGGCCTTTGAGTTTCATGGACACGAGTGCCCGTTCATGCCCGTGGGGTACCGCATGGGCATGCTGGCGCTCGCCTATCTGGGCGTTGAGAGGGAGCCCGACCACGGGTTCTACGTCTTTCCCGAACTGGGCGAGGGCCATCCGCAAACCTGTATGATGGACGGCATCCAGATCGCCACCGGCGCCACCTATGGCAAGGTGCTGATGGCCAAGACCTTCTACGGCAAACTGGCGGCCACGTTCTATCACCCGCAAAAGGGCGCGGTGCGCTATTCGCTGCTGCCCGACTTTGTGGACGCGATGGGGAAATTTGAGTTCTTTGCCTATCGCAAGAGAGGGATTGAGCCATCGCACATTCCGCTGGAGGTGCGGCGGGAGGTGATCCAGTGGACCTATGAGCAGCCCGACGAGGCCATCTTCAAGGTAGAACCCAGGCCGGATTTCCGGTACACCCCGGTCCAGGGCTCCTTCAACAAGACGAAATGCAGCGTATGCGGCGAGTACGTCTTTGAGCGGTACGTGCGCATAAAGGACGGGAAGCCGGTGTGCATCCCCTGCTCGGGCTACGAAAAGCAAGTGCTCGTGGAACGCTGACCCAAATGCAGATGGGAGCACAGGACCCGGCGCAAAAACGGTTCAGGAGGAGGAAACTATGCCCCCAACCCTCTTGCTTCTCATCAAGATTCTCGTGGCAAGTCTGATTGTCGGCTTCGTCACCGCCTCCATCAGGTCCTGGGTGGACCGTTTCTTCCTGGTCATCCTGCTCACTGGCCTGGTGGGGCTGCCCATCCAGCGGTCCATCGCCATCAACCTGGTAGTGGTGGCCCTGGCCGCGCTCATGATGGCCTTGCGTCAGAGCGGGGTGCTGAAATCGGTGCGCGAAGACTGGGCTATACTCGTCCTGCCCGCCATGCTGGGCGGCATGTTAGGGCGCTTGCTCGGCCTGCAAATCCCGACGCGCACCCTGGTGGTCGCGCTGGGTGCATACGCCGTTCTGGCTGGCCTGCGCATGGCGTTCATCAAGCCGCTGCCCGAACGCGATGACAAAGTGCACCCAGCCTGGCAGGCGCCGGTAGCCTTTCTGTTCGGCGGGCTGACCGGCCTGCTTTCGGCCGGCGGTAAGCCTTTCAGCGTGCCGATCTACAACTGGGCGATGGGACATCACCCGCAGCGCGCTTACGCGCTGGCCTCGGTGGGCGTCACGGCCGCTGCGTGGAGCGCGATCGGTGTACAGGTGGGGGTGGGAATCCCATTCGCGGCCGCCGACTTGGTCTTGGCCGCCTACGCATTCATCCTGGTCACGCTGACGGCGCTGGCCGTGGACCGCTTCTGGACGCCGAAACTGAACTCTGTGGTGACCTGGATCATCGCCCCGTTGCTGGTGCTGGTCGGCATCCGTTTCGTTATGATGGGGCTGGCTTGAGCCTGATTCCTGCCAACGAAGAAAGGCGGAGGCGAATCGTGACCGAAGCGGTTCAGGTCACCGGCCTCACCAAAATCTACCCTGCGGCGGGAGGACGTCCGCCGGTGCGCGCCGTGGACGGGATTGATTTCACCGTCCACGAAGGCGAGGTCTTCGGTTTCCTGGGGCCCAACGGCGCCGGCAAAACGACGACCATCCGCATGCTCACCGGCCTGACGCGCCCCACGGCCGGCCACGCCCGCGTGCTGGGCTTTGACCTGGCGACGGAGGTGACCCGCATCAAGAAGCACATCGGCGTCGTTCCCGAGACTTCCAACCTGTACGACGAACTCTCGGCCTTTGACAATCTGGTCTTCAGCATGCAGTTGTACGGCGTGCCGCGCGCCGAACGCAAGCGGCGTGCCGAAGAACTGCTGGCCCGCTTCGGCCTGAGCGAGAAGCGGGACGTCCCCTTCGCCCAACTCTCGCGCGGGATGAAGCGCGCCCTGACCATCGCCGCCGCGCTGGCGCATCGTCCATCTCTCCTTTTCCTGGACGAACCCACCACCGGCCTGGACGTGATGAGCGCGCGCCACCTGCGGGGGATGATTGCCGACCTGCGCCGGGAGGGCGTGACCGTCTTCCTGACGACCCATTACCTGGAAGAGGCCGAACGGCTGTGCGACCGCATCGCCATCATCGTCCGGGGGCACATCGTGGCGCTGGATACCGTGGACGGGCTGAAGGCGCAGGCGTCGGGCCGCCCGACGGTGGAGATCACGGTGGCGGGGGAGGACGGCCGCACCGAGACGCTGCGCCTGGAAGGCGACGACGTGGAAGTGACCCTGCGCCAGGTGCTGGCGCAGGTCGGGGGCCGGCAAGTGCTCGCCGTCAACACACTCCGCCCGACGCTGGAGGACGTGTTCGTCCGGTTGACCGGCCTGAGCGCCGAGGTCATGCTGGTAGAGAAGGGGAGAGGAGGCGGCAATGCTCGCGGATGACCTGCGCGGAATGGGGTACATCGCCCTGAAGGACCTGCGGGCCTATTACTTCAAGCCGCCCAACATCAGTTGGGGCATCCTCTTCCCCTTCGCCTTCGTCCTGGCCTTTGCCATCCGCAATCCGGGCGAACTGCGGGAATTGGTGCCCGGCCTGCTGGCATTGACGCTGCTGTTCGGCACCAGTTCTATGGAGGCAATCGTCATCGTCTTTGAGCAACGCATCGGCGCGATGGAACGGTTGATGCTGGCTCCGATACGATTGCCAGCGCTCCTGGCCGGGAAACTGTTGGGCGGAATGGCCTTCGGCCTGGCGGTGACGCTGGTGGTGCTGGTCATCTCGCTGCTCGTCTTCGGCACCATCCCCGCCAACTGGCCGCTGCTCATCCTGGCGCTGCTGCTTGCGGCGGCGGCCTTCTCGGCGCTGGGAGCGTTCGTCTCCGTTGCCGTGCGCGAGGTGTTTGAGGCGCAGACGCTGGCCAATTTCATCCGTTTCCCGATGATGTTCCTGGGCGGCGTGTTCGTGCCCCTGGCCGCTATGCCCGGCTGGCTGCAGGTCGTGGCGCGGCTCCTTCCGCTGACCTACGCCGTTGAAGCCCTGCAGGCCGCGTTCGCGGGCCCTTCGTGGGGCACGGCCGGGCTGGACCTGGGGGCGCTGGCGGCGTTCGCGGCGGTTCTGTTCGGGCTGGCCGTGCGCACCCTGGCCCGACGCGTGGACTGAACAACGATGAAAAAAGGCCTGACCATTA
>JAPYWT010000036.1 GCA_028276215.1 Thermoflexus sp.
CCACAGGCGGCGGGGGTGGGGTGAGGAAGCCTGAATAATTATGATGAAAAAAGGCCTGACCATTATCCTGACCGACGAAGAACTCCTGGACCTCTGCCGCATCATCCTGGACCGGGATGCGGAGGGCGCGCTGGCGTTCCTGGACCGGCATCTCAGGAAGCCGGCCCACCAGGCACTGGAGGGCGGCTGAAAAGTGCTCATTGACGTGCCCGGTGCGGGCATCACGGAGATACGCGGCAACCTCTTCGGGTCCCGATAGGGAGCGGATGAGCGGCGAGGTCCTGCTTTCCAGTTCTGAAGGAGACATCTTTCTGGAGGGAGATTCGTTGACATGCAACCCATTGTGGATGTAGAACTGGCGATTCGGGAGTTGGTGGAGGCCCTGCGAGAGACGCCGGAGTTTCGTTCTCTGTGGGAGGCGGCGCGGGCCATCAACCACGACGGGGAGGTCCAGGACCTGCTCCAGCAGATTCGTGCT
This sequence comes from Thermoflexus sp., assembly GCA_028276215.1. Lineage (GTDB taxonomy): Bacteria > Chloroflexota > Anaerolineae > B4-G1 > DUEL01 > SpSt-77. The sequence continues at coordinate 479 of JAPYWT010000036.1, forward strand.
CACCAATCCGCGCTCCAGTGGGGGCGGGGGGACGGGGCAGAGCACCTGCGGGCCCTGCGGCAGTTGCAGGCCCAACTGGATACCTACCCCTCGGTTCAGGCCTACCGGGCCGCCGAGCAGGCCGTGCGCGCCCTCTTCCAGGAAGTGGACGCCGCGATCAGCCGGGTGGTGGGGGTGGATTTCGCCGCCAATGCCCGGCGCAGTTGCTGTGGATGAGGGAGGCCGATGATGCCGTTATCGGAGGAGTTGCAGAGGGCATGTGAGGTGCTGGGGCGCACCCTGGCCGAAAGCCGTCCCGTGCGGGAGTACCTGGAGGCCCAGGCCCGCCTGGAGGCCGACCCGGAAGCCCGGGCCCTGGAGGAGGAATTTCGGCAGTTGTACCAGGACCTGCTGACCCGTCAGCAGGCCGGGGAGGAACTGCCGCGGGAAGAGGTGGACCGGTTTTACCGGCTGCGGAACCAGGTGGAGGTGCACCCCCTGATTGTGGAGCGGGACGTTGCCCTGGGCGAACTGAAGCAGTACTTTGCGGACGTCGCGTTTCAACTGAGCGCGCTGCTGGGGGCGGATTACACCGTGCTGGCCCGCCGCGCCTGATCAGGGCATTTTCGTCCTCACCCCACCCCCAGCGGCTTCGCCGCCGCAGGCCTCGGCCCGAAGGGCCTTCGGCCCGAGGGCGGTGGGGGAGGGGTGAGGAAATATGGCTGGCAGATTTTCCGATATGCTCTCAGGGCGGGCCCGGCGTATCCTCGGGGGCGACGTGGTCAAAGGGGTTCTCGGTGGGGAGGCCTTCGGCCTGCGCCGCGGCCAGCAGCGTCGCGTCCCCGCTGACGAAGGTCAGGGGAAGCCCGAGGGCCGCCAGGATGCTGGCGTACCGCAGGGCGACGGCCAACTGGACGGCGTCGTAGGCCTTCAGGGGGTGGTGCTGGGTCAAATCTGCCGCGTATTCCAGGTCTGCTGTGGTCAGGGGAATGACCGTATATCGGTAGACAAACTGGCTGGCAAAACGCCGATATTCCCGGTCCCGCTGGGCTCTCCGAATCCGCCCCGTGCGCTCTATCACGGCCAGTCCTGCAGCGACTTCTACGCGCGTGATTTCTGCAGCAAAAATCGTGTGAGCCCATCGGGCGGTCCGGGTATCCCAATCTTCCACGAGATAGCGGACCCAGGTGCTTCCCGGCTCGGTTACATAGTACTTGACCAGCGCACTGGCGTCAAAATAGTAGAGAGCCATGCTCACCGGCGGTTATCTATGATAATCTGGCTGAGGGGTGGGTCAAGGACCAAACTATGCATCAGACGGATGTGGGCTTCCTTCTCCTCCTCGGGTAACGCGTCCCATTCCTCGGCCAGCCGCCGCTCCTCAGGGGTGGGCTCCCGGATCAGCCCCTGGGCCCGCAGCCAGGCCAGGAGACGCTGGGGGTCCGGCGGGATGCCTGGCGTCGGCGGAGAGATTTCCACCTCCTCGCCCGCCAGTTGCCGCATCTGCCGCTCCAGTTGCTCCAGCCGGCTCCGAATATTTATCAGTTCCAGTTCAACCCTTTGCATCCGACACCTCTATCGCTACCAGCGGTTCTCTATGATAATGTCGCTGGCCATCGGACCGGGAGGAAGATGGTCCAACTCCCGCTGGATGGCTTCTTTCACCTCTTCCGGCAGCGCGTCCCACTCTGCGGCCAGCCGCCGCTCCTCAGGGGTGGGCTCCCGGATCAGCCCCTGGGCCCGCAGCCAGGCCAGGAGACGCTGGGGGTCCGGCGGGATGCCCGGCGTCGGCGGAGAGATTTCCACCTCCTCGCCCGCCAGTTGCCGGACCCGCTGCTCCAGCCGGTCCAGCCGGGTCCGAATTTCCAGCAGTTCCCGTTCTACCGCTTCCATATTCCTGTCCCCTGTGCTATTATACCCTCACCCTCTATCCGATGCAAGGAGGAGTTATGCTGATAGAAAAGTATGACCTGGAGGTCTTCACGCCGCCCTGCGAGCCGGGGGCGGAGCGCTTCAGCGCGATCGCCCACCTGCCCAACGACATCCGGGAGGTCTTCCCGTACCTCAACGCCACCCTGCGCGGCGCGGTCTACGAACCGGCGGTCCCCTCGGTGAGTTGGCGCAAGGCCGGCCACTACGTCGTCTTCCAGCCCAACCAGATTGGCGTCAGCAACGTGGAGGACCGGGAGGCGGCGATCAAGGAAATAGAGGGAATCATCGCCCTGGTCAACCGTACCTGGGAGCGGCGGGACCAGATTGAGCCCAACTACGAGACCCGCCGCCGTCCCACCGGCCTGGAAGTCTACAAACTCCTGCCGCGCACCAACTGCAAGGCCTGCGGCGAGGCTTCCTGCTTCGCCTTCGCCAACAAGTTGGCCGCCGGGCAGGTCCGGCTGGAGGCCTGCACGCCGCTCCTTGAGGACCCGCAGTACGCGCTGCAGCGGGAGGAACTGGCTGCGCTGATAGACGTGGACCTGCCCGCCATTGGCTCCAAACGGTAGGGAGGAGCAACGGGATGACCCGACGCGTGGCCTTCCCGCCTCTGGGTTTCCTCAGCCGGGTGGCTGAGGCCTATCTCCACGCGCTGGGGGTGGAGACGGTCACCCCGCCGCCCACGTCCCGCCGCACCCTGGACATCGGCGTGCAGGGCTCGCCGGAGATGATCTGCATCCCCTGCAAACTCCTCTTCGGCAACTACGTGGAGGCGGCGGAGCGGGGCGCCACCGACATCGTCATGCTGGGCGGGCCCGGCACCTGCCGCCTGGGCTACTCCGTCGCCCAGCAGGCCCGCCGTCTCCAGGAGTGGGGGTTCGCGGTGCGCGTCCACACGCTGGACCTCTACCACGTCCACCGGGACATCTTCCGCCTGACCCGCGCCTTTGCCGACGGGCGTCCGGCCACCGAACTGGTGGAGCCGATCCGTTTCCTGCTGGCGCTGCTGGACCTGACCGACGCGCTGGAGACGGGCGTGCTGGTGGCGCGGCCGCGGGAGCGGGAACGGGGCGCGGCGGACCGGGCCTATGCCGCAGCCTGGGAGCGCATCGCCGCGCTGCGCACCCGCGAGGAACTGGAAGAGCAGCGGGACGACATCCTGGGCCTGCTGGACGCGGTGGGCCTGGACGAAGACCGTCCGGTCCTGCGCATCGGCCTGGTGGGCGATGTCTACACCATTCTGACCCCCTTCCTCAACCACAACCTGGAGGTGCAGTTGGGGCGGATGGGGGTGGAGGTCCGCCGCTGGTTCCGCTACACGGGCCGCGTCAGCCTGCCCCTGCCCGATTTCCTGCGGATGGACCGGGGCGGACGGGCCCGGCGGGCCGGGAGCCGCTACCTGAAGCGAGATGTGGGCGGGTTCGCCCGCTCCACCGTCGCGGAGGCCGCGCTGATGGCCGAGGGGGAGGTGGACGGCCTGATCCACGTGGCCCCCTTCAATTGCACGCCGGAGACCGTGGCCCAGAGCGCGCTGGTCGCCCTGCAGCGGGAACGGGGCGTGCCCGTCCTCAGCCTCTCCTTTGACGAGCAGACCGGCGCGGCGGGCGTGATGACCCGCCTGGAGGCCTTCGTGGACATGCTCTGGTCGGCCCGCCGACGGCGGAGGTGAGCGATGCGCATCGGGGTCCCCAGAGCCCTCTCCTTCTACCGGTTCCACCCGGCCTGGGCGGCCTTCTTTGACCGCCTGGGCGTGGAACTGGCCGTCTCTCCGCCGACGAACCGGGCCACGCTGGAGGCGGGACTGCGCTACGCTGTGGCGGAGACCTGTCTCCCGATGAAGTTGTTCTACGGCCACGTCCGGGCGCTGGTCGGGCAGGTGGACCAGTTGCTGGTGCCCTCTATCCAGCGCCTGGCCCCCGGCTCCACCAACTGCGCCCGGCAGATCGGCCTGCCCGACCTCTTGCGGGCCACGATGCCGGACCTGCCACCGCTGGTCGCGCCGGACATAGACCTGGGCCAGGAGGCCCGCGCGTTGCTGTCGCTGGTGCTGGAGATGGGGGCTCCCTTCAGCCGCAATCCCCTGACCCTGCGCGACGCGGTGACGGCGGCCTGGGACGCCTACCGCGCCGCCCGTCAGGCGATGCAGGAGGGCCGCCTGACCCCCGCCGACTTTGACCGTCCGGGGAAGGCTCCGCCCTGGCCCCCCGACGGCATCCCGGTGGCCGTCGTCGGGCACCCCTACAACCTGTACGACCCGTTCATCAACCACCAACTGCTGGTCCGGCTGGCCCGCCTGGGGGTGAACCCGCTGACCCCGGAGCGGCTGGGCCCCCAGCCGGGAGCGGACTACTGGGCCTTTGAGCACGAACTGGTCGGCGCGGCACGCCTGGCGCTGGAGCGGGGCGTGCGGGGCGTCATCGCCGTGGTCGCTTTCGGCTGCGGGCCGGACGCGGTCCTGGTGGACGAGGTCCGGCAGTTATGCCGGGAGGCGGGCGTCCCGATGATGGCCCTGGTGCTGGACGAGCACAGCGGTGAGGCCGGACTGGTCACCCGATTGGAAGCGTTCGTGGACATGCTGCGCTGGAGGAAGGCCGATGGATGAGGTGTTCCTGGGCGTTGACGTGGGTTCGGTGACGACCAAGTTCGCAGCCGTGGACCCCCAGGGGAACCTGGTCGCCTCGGACTATCTCCGCACCGCCGGACAGCCTGTCCAGGCGGTCCGGGAGGGGCTGAGCCGGATGGCGACCCTGCTCCCCTCGCGGGTCCGCGTCCTGGGGGTGGGCACCACCGGGAGTGGCCGCCAACTGGCGGGGGCCATTGTCGGCGCGGACGTGGTCAAAAACGAGATTACGGCCCACGCGGTGGCGGCCCTGCACTTCGTCCCCGATGTCCGCACGGTCATAGACATCGGCGGGCAGGACTCCAAACTGATTCTGCTCCGGGACGGCGTCGTGGTGGATTTCGCGATGAACTCCGTCTGCGCGGCCGGGACGGGGTCGTTTCTGGAGCAGCAGGCGTACCGGCTGGGCATCCCCGTTGAGGAACTGGGGCGGCGGGCCCTGCGGTCGTCCAACCCGGTGCGCATCGCCGGCCGCTGCACCGTCTTCGCCGAGTCGGATATGATCCACAAGCAGCAGATGGGCTTCCCGGTGGACGACATCCTCTACGGCCTCTGTCAGGCGCTGGTGCGGAACTATCTGAACAACCTGGCCCTGGGGAAGACGATAGAGCCACCGGTGGTCTTCCAGGGCGGGGTGGCGGCCAATGCCGGGGTGGTGCGGGCCTTCCGGGAGGCCCTGGGGACGGAGATTCTCGTCCCGCCGCACCACGAGGTGATGGGGGCCCTGGGCGCGGCGCTGCTGGCGCGGGAGTGGAGCGACGGCCGGCCCAGCCAGTTCCGGGGCTTTGACGTCGTCCACGCCGAGGTGCAGACGACCTCGTTTGAGTGCCGCGCCTGTCCCAACCTGTGCGAGATCGCGCAGATTCGGATGGACGGGCGGGTGGTGGCCCGCTGGGGCGGGCGCTGTGACCGCTGGGAGGTGCTCTGATGAACGTCCGGATTCCCTCAGCCTGGCTGCAGGACTTCATCCGTCAGCGGGGCGGCGTGCTGAACATCGCCCGCCGCCTCGTCTGCCTGGATTGATGAATCTTCTTTGAAGGCTCATCCGGTCGGATGGGCGAACCCGAAAACCCCGACGACTTCGTCCGCTTCTCCGCCGACGACCTGACCGTCTACGTCTCCCGCAAACTGCTGGAAATGTTGAAGCCGGGAGCGAAGGAGATGATTTTCTACGTGGACGGGTATGGGAGGTTCGTGCTGGAGTTTGAGGAGCCGTGGGGAGTGAAACGTGAAACGTAAAACGTGAAACGTAAAACGTGAAACGTAAAACGTGAAACGTGAAAAGTGAGGGGAGATGAAGGTGAAGGTGGATGCGGAAGGGCGCGTGGTGTTGCCGGAGGGGCTGCGGCGCCGCTGGGGGTTGGAGGCCGGAGGGGAACTGCTGGTGGAGGGGACGGAGACGGGCATCGTCCTCTTCCCGCTCCGCCCCGACGTCCGCAAAGTCTATCTGGAAGTGACCACCCGCTGCAACCTGGCCTGTCGGACCTGCGTCCGCAACGTCTGGGGGGAGCCGCTGGCCGATATGACCGACGCGACCTTCGGGCGGGTGTTAGAGGGGATGCGGGAACTGCCCGACCTGCGGGAGGTCCTCTTCGGCGGGTACGGGGAGCCCTTCGCCCACCCCCGCTTTCTGGACTATCTGGCCGCGGTGAAGGAACTGGGGGTCCGGGTGACCGTCAGCACCAACGGCACGCTGCTGGATGAGGAACGGGCGCGGGCGCTGGTGGACATCGGAGTGGACGTCCTGAGCGTCTCCGTGGACGGGGCCCGTCCGGAGGTCTTCGCCGACGTCCGGCGGGGCGCCGACCTGCGGACTGTGGTGGAGAACGTGGAGGCCCTGAACCGCATCAAGCGGGAACGGGGCCAGACGCTCCCGCGGATTCAGTTGGAGTTCGTCGCCCTGAGGCGGAACGTGGACGACCTGCCCGCGCTTTCGGACCTGGCCCGTCGGCTGGAGGCCAACCGGGTCCTGGTCACCCACGTCCTGCCCCACACCCCGGAGATGGCCGCCGATGCTCTGTACGGGCGGGACGAGACGCCGTCGTTTCCCTTTCCCCCCGGCTGGGCGCTGAACGTGGGCGGCTGGCTCCTCTGGGGGATTGTGGAATTGCCCCGGATGAACTGGGGGGCCGAGCGGCGCTGCCGCTTTGTCGCCGGGAAGGCGCTGGTGGTGGGGTGGGACGGCGGGGTCAGCCCCTGCTACGCCCTCTCCCACACGTACCCCTACTACATCTTCGGCCGCCGCAAGAACGTGACCCGCTACGTCCTGGGCAACGTTCACCAGCAGAGTCTGGCGGACATCTGGACCTCGGACGAATACGTCCGCTTCCGGGCCGAGGTGCGGGGCTTCCACTTCCCCTCGTGCGTGGACTGTCCACTCCGGGATACCTGCGACATCGCCGAATCCAACGATGGCTGCTGGGGGTGGTGCCCGTCCTGCGCCGATTGCCTCTGGGCGCAGGACATCGTGCGGTGCCCGTAAAGAGCCAGTTGCATTTTTCCCCATTCTGGGGTTTAATTGGAAGGGGCCACGAATTTCACGAATTGACACAAATTTTTATTTTCATTCGTGACTTCACGGCAAAAACTCACCGCAGAGACGCCGAGAGCGCAGAGTTCTATATATAGCCTCTGCGTACTCTGCGTCTCGGCGGTGAAATGACCTTTTTGGAGGAAGAGATGGCCACTGTGGGCATTCTGACCGACACCACCGCCAGCATTCCCCGGCCGCTGGCGGAGGAACTGGGCATAGAACTGGTGCCCTACTATGTCCATCGCGGCCTGGAGACGTTGCGGGACGAGGTGGATATAGACACCGACACGCTGGCCCGGTACCTGGAGCGGGCAGACACCCTGCCGACGACGTCCAACCCCAGCCCGGGGGACTACCTGAGCGGGCTGCAACGGCTGGCGGAGCGGACGCGCGAAATCGTCGCGCTGACGATGACTTCTAAGGGGAGCGGGGCATTTCAGTCCTGCCGGGCGGCGGTGGAAATTCTGAAAGAACGGTTGCCCCAGTTACATGTGGAGGTCGTGGACACCCTGCAGGTGGCGATGGCGCACGGCTGGGCCGCCATAGAGGCCGCGCGCGCGGCCCTGGCCGGGCAGAGTCTGCGGGACGTCGTGGAGCGGGCGCGCGAGGTGGCCCGCCGGGCGATGATGATTCAGACCGCCGACACCCTCCGCTACCTGCATATGGGCGGTCGCATCGGGCGGGCGCAGCACCTGGTGGGGACGCTCCTGAACATCAAGCCGCTCATCGGGATGGAGGACGGCGTGATTGTCGCCCTGGGGACGGCCCGCAGCCTCTCCCGGGCCTACGCCCGAATGGTGGAACTGATGGAGGAAAAAGTGGGGAAGGGGGCACGCATCAAGGTAGCCTTCACCCACGTGGCGGCGCTGGACCGGATGCGGCAACTGCAGGAGCGGGTGCTGGAACATTTTGAGTGCGCTGAGGTCATCATCACCAATCTCTCCCCGGCCCTGGCCGTCCACTCCGGCCCGGGAACCGTGGGGGTCTGTTTCTTCCCGACCGGTTCAGCAGAGCGCTGAGCCCTTCACCCAGGTCAAAGTTCCCCTTCCTCCCCCCGCAGCAGGGCCCGCCCCCGGGCCAGGGTGTCCTCCGGCGCGGCCGCCCGGCGCGCCACCGACTCGTAGAACGCCACGTCGTAGGAGCGGGTGCGCACCACCACCGGCATGGGCACCGCGTGCCCCATAATCAGCGCCTGCTGGCGGGTGTCCAGTCGGGCCAGCACCTCCCGCAGCGGCGCCGCCCCCGCCACCCCGGAGAAGACCGCCCGGATGTCCGCCTCGTCGTCCAGAAGACAGGTGACCCGGGTCCCAATCTGGCTCATCACCGCAACTCCCGGGCGATGGTGCCGAAAATCGTGTGCCGGGCGACGGCGGGGTCCAGGAACTTGTGCGCCTCCTCCACCGTGATGACCAGCGGACGGGGCTCCTCCCCCTGCCCGCCCAGCGCGGCCTCCTTGCGGCGGACGTAGTGCTCGTGGATGCGGCGGGTGATGTAGTTGGCGACCAGGATGTACGCCTCCAGACTGTTCCCGTACCGCCCGAACTCCAGGACGACGTTCACCCCCCGGTCCAGGTACTCCAGGATTCTCTGGACGGGGTCCTCCGGCACCGCGGCGCGCAGGAACCCGAACCGCCGGAAGAGGCCCAGTTTCCGCTGGATGGCCCCCAGCGTCCCGCCGTGCAGGGTGCCCTTCTCCAGCGCCTCCTGCAGTTCCTCCAGCGGGTCCTCCTCATCCAGCAGGCGGGCCAGCCAGCGACTTCCCAGCCGTCGGTGCAGGAAGTAGAGCGCGCCCACCTGGATGTCGGTGAGGGCCAGCAGAGCGGAGAGACTGTCCACGTCCTCCGGCGCAATCTGGTCGTAGCCGATGTAGACGGCCCCGTCGGTCTTGCTCCCCCGCCGCCGGGAAGACTCCTCGTCCAGGGTGAAGACGGCGACCTCACCGGTTTCAAACAGTTGGCGCAACCCCTTGACCTCCCGCCGGGCCTCGTCCTGGCTCTTCCAGCCGTACTCGTTGTGCATGTCAAAAATCAGGGTGACCGCGACCCGGGCCCGGATGATGCCCGCCAGCAGGAGACGGGTCAGGAAGGTCTTGCCGGTCCCCGTCTTCCCGAAGACGCCCGCCGAACGCTCCACGAACCGCTCCAGGTTGACGGTGACGGGCACCCCCGCCATATCCAGCGGTTCGCCGATGACGAAGTACCCCGGCTGCTCCTCCCGTCCAAAGACCAGCGCGACCTCCTCCGGCGACGCCTCGTAGACCTCGGAGAAGTGCTCCGGGACCGTCTTGACGGGTTTGGGCTCGTCGGCGCCGGGCTCCAGCACCAGCATCGGCGCGACGTGAATGCGGCCGAAGGTGGACGTGCCCCGGATGATCTGGGCGATGAACGGGTCGGAGACGTCCGGCGGAGTCTTCTCTATGAGCGGGTTGGTGGCGTCCAGCGCGACGTCGTTGATCAGGGAGAAGAAGCGCCGCCCGGTGCGCCCGTGGATGACGACGTAGCGCCCCACGGCCAGCCCCTCAATGACCGTCTGCGGGTCCAGTTTCACCTCCAGCCCTTTGGAGAGGCTGCCGCCCACCACAATCCCCAGCCGCCGCCCGGGCTCTCGCTGCGGCGGACGGGGAAACCAGCGATCCAGTTCTTCGGCCATATCTCACCTCGGGAAAACCACCAGGACACGAAGACACGAAGTTAATTTTTAATTGTTAATTGTTCATTTCCCTTCGTGTCTTTGTGCCTTCGTGGTAAATCTGTACCGGAGTTCCCAGCACCCGCCGCATCTGGAGCAGGCGGCGGAGCGGGCGGAATCCGGCATCGGTGAAGAAGGTCTCCAACCGCATCCGGGCCCCCGGCAGAGTGGTGACCGTCTCCCATGCAGGACGGCGGGCCAGGAAGGCCAGCGCCGTCGCCACCAGCGGACCGCCCAGGTCGTCCATTCGCGGCGGTCGGACCAGGACCTCTACTTCGTGCCAGCGTTCCGGGTAGTACGAGGTCAGGCGCAGCGCGCCGGTCAGGCCCCCTTCGTCCCGCAGCACCCACCAGTTCTCGCTGCGGCCCTCCAGCCATGCGGAGAGACGGGCCTCCCAGCCGGCCCGGTAGGCAGAGGGGCGGATTCCCAGCACTTCCTGATGGGTTCGGGTCAGGCTGTCGCGGGCCAGCAGGTAGAGGGCATGGCTTTCGGCCGCGCGGGCCCGCTGCACCGGCAGGGGCGGCGGGCCCGCGCCCGGCCAGAGCAGGCCCCCCGGACGGTCCAGTTCCAGCGACTCCCCGACCGGTTCAAACCCCAGGTGCTCGTAGAGGCGGCGGGCGGCGGCATTGTCGGCCCGGACCTCCAGCCCGACCCATACGCCGCCCCGCGCCGCGATCTCCTCCAGCGCGGCCTCCACCAGCGCCCGACCGATGGAGCGCCCCCGCCACTGAGGGTGGACGGCGACGTTGCCGATCATCCAGCCGCCCGCTGCGGCGGACCGCCGGAACGAGACGTTGCCCACCACCCGCCCGTCCTCCACCCAGACGAAGCCCGGCGATTCCTGGTCCAGGTCCATTCCCCAGATCAGAAACCCCAGCGCGCCCCAGCGGGCGATGCGCTGCATCCGGCGCAGGGTCTGGCGGGCCCATGGCCCCAACTCTCCGCCGAACGCCTCGGTCATCAGGTCCGCCACCGGCCCCAGGTGGCGCAGCGGATGGAAGGGCACCAGCCCCTG
>JAPYWT010000192.1 GCA_028276215.1 Thermoflexus sp.
GATGGCCCGTCCGCCGTTGGTCACCGTCGTCGTCACCGCAACGCCCCCGCCCAACCCCACCGCCGGCCCGACCCCGACCCCCTTCGGGAGCGGCGGCGCCGTCGCCTTCACCCTCCGCCGCAACGGGAACTCCGACGTCTACGCCATTCAGCCGGCCACGCGCGAAATCGTCCGCCTGACGAGCGACCCGGCAGAAGACCGGGACCCGGCCTGGTCCCCCGATGGCTCCCTCCTGGCCTTCGCCTCCAACCGGGGCCACAACTGGGACATCTACCTGCTGGACCTGGAAGGCGGCGCGCTCATCCGGCTCACCCGTCATCCGGGCTTTGACGGCGGCCCCACCTGGTCGCCCGACGGCAAACGCATCGCCTTTGAGTCCTACCGCGAGGACAACCTGGACATCTACGTCATGGACGCCGACGGGAACAACGTCCGGCGGCTGACCACCGACCCCGCCCCCGACTACAGCCCGGCCTGGTCCCCCGACGGCTCGGCCATTGCCTTCGTCTCCTACCGCAACGGGAACCAGGACATTTTCCTGTACCTCCTGCAAGGGGACATGGCCGGGACCGAGATCAACGTGACCAACAGCCCGGACGTCAACGAGTCCGACCCGGCCTGGTCGCCCGACGGGAAGCGGCTGGCCTACACCATTTCCCGCGCCGGATACGCCACCGTCCAGGTCAGCACGCTGGAGTGGAGCGCGCGCGGCGGCCCCCAGGCCCAGCCGATGCTCCGTCTCTCCTCCACCGACCTCTTCGGCTCCGGCTCCACCCCCACCTGGGCCCCCGACGGCCAGAGTCTGCTCACCGTCTACCGGCGCGCCGGTCGGTCCTACCTGATCGCCTCCAGCCTCTACGGTTGGGGCCTCTCCCAGGAAATCTACAGCGACCCCGGCCTCATCTCCCGTCCGGTCTGGGGGACGGTCCCCCTCTCCACCCGCGCCATTGCCCGGGCCCGCGCCGCAGAACCCGCCAGCGAACCGTCCCTCTACACCGAATTCGTCCAGTCCTCCTCCCCCACCGATACGCTCCATTCTCTGGTCTACGTGGGCGAGGAACGGTACGAGTGGCTGCGGTTGAACGACCGGGTAGACGACAGTTTCCAGGCCCTGCGGCGGCGCGTCGCGGAAGAGGCGGGCTGGGACTACCTCTCCACCATTGCCCTGGCCTGGCAGCCGATGGAGCACTCCGAACAGCGGGACAACTGGCATCTCTGCGGACGGGCGGTGGACCTGGACCAGAGCCCGTACGACGAGACGCTGCCGCGCATCCTGCTGGTCCGGGAGGACGTCGGGAACGAGACCTACTGGCGGGTCTACCTGCGGGCGGCCCGGCAGGACGGCAGCATGGGGGAGCCGTTGCGGGTGCCCCCCTGGGACCTGAAGGCCCGGGACGAGGACGCGCGCGCCGCCGCCCAGGGCGGCCGTCCGATGGACAAAGTCCCCGCCGGGTACTACGTGGACCTCACCGCGCTGGCCGCCGACTACGGCTGGGAGCGGGCCCCGGCCCTCTACCGCTGGCGCTACTTCTGGCCCGACATCAACTGGTGGCATCTCCAGAAGACGGAAGGGATGGACTGGTGGACCTGCATGCTGGAAGTGTACGAGCCGGAGAAAGTGGAGGCGGTCTTCGGCCCCCTCCCGGGGGAACTGGCGTCGCTCTCATCGCAGGGAACGACGGCCCAGGCCCGGGGCGGCCCCTTTGAGATCGGCGGTCAGGTCTGGAACCTGGACATCCCCTACGCCGACAAGATGCGCCACGCCGGGATGACCTGGGTCAAGGCCCAGGTGCGCTATCCCCAGGAGACGGCGCCCGTCATCGGTGCGGCCCACCGGCGCGGCTTCAAGATTCTCCTCGGCACGGTGGGCCCCGCCGGGATGGTGGCCCAGCAGGGATTTGAGGAGAACTTCGCCCGCTGGGCGGCGCGCCTGGCGGCCGCCGGCGCCGACGCCATTGAGGTCTGGAACGAGCCGAACATTGACCGGGAGTGGCAGCCGGGCTACGTCAGCCCGGAGGCCTACACCCGCCTCCTCTGCGCCACCTATACCGCCGTGAAGGCCGCCAACCCCAATACTCTGGTCATCGCCGCCGCGCCGGCCCCCACTGGCACTTTTGATGACTGCAACCCCAACGGCTGCGACGACCGCATGTTCCTGCAGCGGGTCTATGCGGCGGGCGGGGGCGAATGCATGGACTACCTGGGCGTCCACTACAACTTCGGCGCCACCCCGCCCTCGGCGGTCAGCGGCCACCCCGCCGACGATGGCCGTCACCACCACTCCTGGTACTTCCTGCCCCAGATGCAACTCTACTACAACATCTTCGGCGGGACCAAGCAACTCTTTTACACCGAACTGGGGTACGCGTCCCAGGAGGGGGTGGCGCCCTTCCCGGACCACCTCTGGTGGGCACGGGAGACGACGAATGCCCAGCAGGCGGCATGGCTGGCGGAGGCAGTCCAACTGGCCCGGGAGAGCGGCCTGGTGCGCGGCATCATCATCTGGAACGTGGACTTTCTGCGCTACTTTGACGACCCCCAGGACGGCTTTGCCATTATCCGTCCGGGCGGTGTCTGTCCGGCCTGCAACGCCCTGCACACCGTCATGGGTGCGCGGCCGTAGTTTGACCATACGCAAAACGTGAAACGTGAAACGCAAAACGTGAAACGTGAAACGTGAAACGTATCACTCATTCCGTTTGGAGGTAAGAATGTCCCGAATCCTGGTCGTCACATTGGTCCTGACCTTGCTGATGGGATGCTCCTCAGGAGCGACCACCCCCGCGAAGCCCGTGGTGCGGGCAGTCCTCTTCTACTCCACCACCTGCCCCCACTGCCATTACGTGATGGAGCAGGTCCTGCCGCCTCTCCAGAAACAGTACGGCGACCGGTTGGAGATTCGCATGCTGGAGGTCTCCGACGAGAACAACCGTCAACTCTGGGTGAAGGCGATGGATGCCTACAAAGTGCCCAACGACTGGCGCGGCGTCCCGATGCTCTTCATCGGCGACAAGGTGCTGGTCGGCTCGCGGGACATCCCCGAACAGTTGCCCGGGTTGATAGAGCAGTACCTGGCCGCGGGCGGTGTGGATTACCCGGATATTCTGAAGTAGGACAACTGCTTGCCGTTGTCCCGCTCCTGCGACCTGCTCCATGCGACCTGCGACCTGTAAGGAGGGCTTATGGGCGGAGAGTGGCTGGTTACCCTGCAGGAATTCCTGACCAACCCGAACGTGGCCTACATTTTCCTGCTCCTGGGACTGTGGGCCCTGGCGGCGGCGTGGACGATTCCGGGCACCGGTTTTCCGGAGGCGGCAGCGGTCATCTGCCTGCTCCTGGCCACCATGGGCCTGGCCCGGTTGCCGGTCAACTACATCGGCCTGGGCATCCTGCTGGCGGCCCTGGTCCTCTTTCTGGTGGACCTGAAGGTGCAGAGCGGCGGGCTGACGCTGGCCGCGGTGATCGGACTGGTGATCGGGTCGGTGTTGCTCTTCCGGCCCGGTGAGGGCGTTGCCCTCTCCCCCTGGGTCATCGGCGGCGCGACGGTCATCTCCGCCGGCCTCTTCGGCTGGGCCTTCCGCATGGCCGTGCGGGCCCAGCGCCTGGCGGTCCGGACCGGCACCCAGACCCTGGTGGGTGCGGAGGGCGTCGCCACCACCCCGATTGACCCCACCGGGACCGTCCAGGTGCGGAGTGAACTCTGGACGGCGGTCGCCGATGCTCCAATCCCCGCCGGGACACCCGTCCGGGTGGTGGCGGTGGAGGGCATCCGGGTCCGCGTTGTCCCGGTGGAGGAAACTACCCGATAGCCTGCGAGGAGGACATATGGGGAACATCCGTCTGCTGTGGGGGATTGTGGCCCGGCCCCGGGCGACTTTCCAGCGTCTGAACGAGAACGGGCGCCGGGCCTGGTGGCTGCCCGCCTTGCTGGCCGTCATCGCGGTGATTCTGCCCATTCTGGTGGGCAGTCCTCTCAGCGCTCAGAAGGCGCGCGAGGCGGTGGCATCCGTCCAGACCCAGATGGGGGAGACCCTGTCGCCAGAACAGCAGCAGCAAATGGAACAGGCCCAGCGGATCGCGGCCTCGCCACTCGTCATCACCGTTTTCCCCTCTGTCATGGGCGTCCTGGGACTGGTGGTGGGGTGGCTGGTCTGGGCGGGGGCTCTCTACCTGGTGGGGATGGTCGCTGGGGGACACGCGTCCTTCGGCGCCCTGTTCCGGATGGTGGTCTGGACCTGGATTCCGTACGCCCTGCGGGGCTTCCTGCAGGCGCTCTACATTCTCCTCACCGGTCAGTTGATTGCCCACCCCGGCCTCTCGGGGCTGGTAGCGGGCGAGCAGACGGTGGAGAAAGTGCTGACCGCGCCCCCCACGGCAGGCCAGATGGTCGCTTCGGCCTTCCTGGCCCGCATAGACCTGTTCCTGCTCTGGAATCTGGCCCTGCTGGTGGTGGGGACGATGGTCGTCCCCCGCCTCTCCGCGCGCAAGGCGACTGCACTGGTTCTGGGTATCTGGCTTCTGCTCACCCTGATTGGCCTGATCCCCCCTCTGGTCAGCGGCTTGATGCTCGGGCGCTCGTTTCAATAATGGCACACGGATGAACACGGGTTGGACGGATGGACACGGATAAGAATCCGTGAAAACCCGTATCATCCGTGTCTGTCCGTGTCCTTTTCAATGGCACACGGATGAACACGGGTTGGACGGATGGACACGGATAAGAATCCGTGGAAACCCGTGCCATCCGTGTCTATCCGTGTTCTGTTCAAAATGGCACACGGATGAACACGGGTTGGACGGATGGACACGGATAAGAATCCGTGAAAACCCGTGCCATCCGTGTCTATCCGTGTCCGATTCAATAGCACACGGATGAACACGGGTTGGACGGATGGACACGGATACGAATCCGTGAGAATCCGTACTATCCGTGTCCATCCGTGTCCGATTCAACCGTGACAGCCCGTGCCCTCCGTGTCTATCCGTGTCCTATGGAGAAGTCAACATGCTGCACGAGGAGACTACAAAAGCCATCATAGAAGCGTTTTATACCGTGTATAACGCTCTGGGGTACGGTTTCCTGGAGAAGGTGTACGAAAACGCTATGGCGCATGAACTGCGCAAAAGGGGCTTCACTGTCCAGCAGCAGATGCCTATCCAGGTATACTACGACGGTCTGATGGTGGGTGAGTATTTTGCCGACCTTGTGGTAGACGGTAAGGTGATTGTGGAACTGAAAGCCGCCGATGGCCTGCGTCCGGAGTATGAAGCGCAACTGCTCAATTATCTCAGGGCGACCGAGATAGAAGTCGGCCTGGTGCTCAACTTCGGCATCAAACCGGACATTGTGCGCAGGATTTTCACCAATGA
>JAPYWT010000254.1 GCA_028276215.1 Thermoflexus sp.
GCCCGATAGGGAAAATAAGAATATTGTTTTTATGGCGGCGGCTTCGCCGCCATAAAAACAATATCAGACAGCCTCCTACGGTGCAGAAAGAGCCGTCACCACCAGGTAGATGAGAATCCCCAGGATGACGACAGCGGCGAAGACCAGCGCGCCGGTGAGCATCATTCGCTCCTGTCGGTCCCGCTCAGCCTGGGCGGCAGCCAGCGCGCGCCGCCGTTCCTCCTCCTCCGCCCACCACCGGCGCAGCCGCTCCTGGGAGGCGGCCTCCGATTCCGCCTTGAGCCGCGCCGCCTCCGCGCGAATCTGCTCCAGCCGTTCACGGGTGGTGGTCTGAAGGCGGCTCTGGAGAATGAAGCCCACCAGGTCCAGGACACGGCCACACCGGGCACAGTGTTCGGCCTCGGGCGGGTTGACCGCCCCACAGTTGGGGCAGGTGCGCCCGGTGACTTCGTACGTTGTGCCGCAGTAAGCACAGGTCAGCGTCCCATCCGGGTTGGGGATGAGCATCGTGCTCCCGCACCCCGAACAGCGAAAGGCAGTGGTCTCGTACATGCTGCTCCTCACTTGAATGGGACAAGGACGGACACGGATTCTATCCGTGTCCATCCGTCCAACCCGTGTTCATCCGTGTGCCATTGGAATAGGACACGGATAGGCACGGATGATACGGATTTCCACGGATTCTATCCGTGTTGATCCCTCAAACCCGTGTTCATCCGTGTGCTATTTCGTGCCCAGCAGCCGGTTCGGCAGCAGGATGTGGTAGTAGAAGCCGTTCATGCAGATGTGCTCCACCGGGCGGTAGTGCTGACCAATAGCCTCCAGAACCAGCTGCGGGTAGAACTGGGCCCGAAAGACGACGACCCCGAACTCTTCCGCCTCAATCCGGCGGACCAGTTCGGACGTATCCAGCAACCCGTTCTTGTAGAGGTTCAGCAACTGGGTCGGGTTGGTCACCACCGGACGGCCCGCCAGCAGGCTGAAGGCGGCCTCTTCGCTGAACGGCGGCCCGTCCGAATCCCGAACGTAGGCCAGAATCCGCTCCCCGGCCCGGTAGTCCGCTTCGGTCAGACGGTGGCCCAACTGGGTGTAGCCGCCGCTATCGTAGTAGGCGAAGACGGTGCAGTCGCCCCGGACCGTCCGGTCGGCGACACCCAGCGCCCGCGCCAGCGGCCCGAAGACCGGCCCCTCGGTGGGCATGTGCAGGTTGCAGGCCGCCTGGATGAGGAAGAGGACGGGCACCAGCAGGGACACTCCGCTCTCCCACCGGGGCCACCGGCGGGAAACCGCGTCCGTCAGCCTCAGCAGCGCCCGCCCGCTCATCACGCACGCGGCCGCAATGGACGTGGTGAAGTACGCCGGTCCGGCCCCCCACTTCCCGCTGAGCAGCCCCGTCCCCACCGTCAGCACAAACCAGAGGGAGTAGACCGACAGTCGGTCCCAGAACAGTTCCCACACCAGCATCCCCGTCGCCAGCAGGATGAGGACGGGGTGCAGGCGCAGCCACTGGTTCAGGAAGACCAGCGTCTGGCGGTAGTCAAACTCGTTGACGTTGGCGTGGATGATGTTGACGGTCCACTGCCCGCCCGTGGCGTGGTCTATCAGCAGGAAGAGCCCCCCGGCGACCAGCGCCAGTCCGGCCCCGCCCGCCAGTGCCCGGCGGATGTCCCGCAGGAAGACGAACCCCAGCGCGGCGGCGACGGTGAAGACGGCCAGTTGTTTGGTGTACCCCGCACAGAGCAGGAAGAAGAGGCCCAGGAGCAGATACCGGTCGCCGTGGCGGGGGTGCTGAAACTGCGCGATGGTCGCCACGGCCAGCGTTTCAAACATCACCATCGTCATGTGCAGGCGGCAGAGGGGGCCAATCTGGTAGACGATGTTGGCCGCCAGAAAAGAGAGGCCCGCCAGGACGGGGACGGCCTGCGGGAGAAGGCCGCGCCGGCCCCCCACCTCCCGCCGCACAATCCAGGCGACCGTCGCCGCCGTGACCAGCGTCGCCGTAAACGAGACCAGTCGTCCGGCGATCAGGCGTGGGCCGAAAACCCCCAGGAGCGGGACGATGAGCAGGTGGAAGAGCGGCGGATAGTTGGAACCGTAGAACGGGAAGGTGCTGTTATCCCGGTACGGCCACTCCCCCCGACTGTAGAGCACCGCGTCGTACAGTTCAAACCCCTCCCCCTGGTCATAGTCGTACGGCCAGCGGAAGAGCGCGACCGAGTAGTCCAGGAAGACGACCAGGTACCCGATGAAGGCCAGAAGGGCGATGACGGTGAGCAGGTGGGTCAGGGTGCGCATGATGCAGGATGCAAGATGCAGGATGCAGGATGCAGGGCGGTTATCGGTGACGGAGTTTGGCTTCCAGGCCCTGGCGGACGATGGCGGCGAAGTCGGCAGCGCGCAGGCTGGCACCGCCCACCAGCGCGCCGTCAATCTCCGGCTCCTGCATGAACTCGGCGATGTTGGCGGGGGTCACCGACCCGCCGTACTGGACGCGGATGGCCTGGGCGACCTCGTCCCCGTAGAGTTGGGCCAGGACGGCGCGGATGGCCTGACGGACGATGCGGTTGGCGTCCGGGCCGTAGGCGGGGACGCCGGTGCCGATGGCCCAGATGGGCTCGTAGGCGATGACCACCCGGCGGGCCTCTTCGGCCCCCACCCCGGCGAAGGCGGCCCGCACCTGGGCCCCGACGACGGCCTCTGTCTCCCCGGCCCGGTTCTGCTCCAGGTTCTCCCCCACGCAGACGATGGGGGTCAGACCGTGGGCCAGGGCGGCGCGCAGTTTGCGGTTCACCATCTCATCGGTCTCGCCGAAGTGCGTACGCCGCTCCGAGTGGCCGATGATGACGCAGTCACACAGGCCGGCTAACATGCGCGGGGAGACCTCGCCGGTGAAGGCGCCGGCCTCCTCCCAGTGCATATTCTGCGCGCCCACGCGGATAGAGGAGCCCGCCAGGGCCCGCCGGACGGCCTCCAGCGCGGGGAAGGGCGGGCAGACGGCGATTTCTATCCCCTCCACCCCCTCCAGCAGGGCCCGCAATTCGGTCACCAGCGCGACCGCTTCGTCTATCGTTTTGTGCATTTTCCAGTTGCCTGCGATGAAAGGCGTTCGCATAGAGGTCACCTCATTCAGGAGAAATCAGGGGAACTCTGTGTTCCGGGTGAGCATTATATCATCATTTGCACTGCGAGAAAAGGCGGGATACGCCTATACCTTTCCTACCGGTAGGAGGGCTCGCCCCCACCTTCTCAGCACCCTCCCGAAGCGGGGAGCAGAAGGGGGCGTAAAAGGTGGGGTTTGGGGCGGGCGGCTTCGCCGCCCGCCTCAAACCCCATCTGCCCCCTGTTGACAGAGGTGTAGCCCCGGCTATAATAGCCATTGCTGTCCGACAATCTATAGAGAGGTGCCCCTTGTCCTCACGGAAACTTCTGACCGGCAACGAAGCCCTTGCCCTGGGCGCGCTGCATGCGGGCGCGCGCGTCATCACCGGCTATCCCGGCACCCCCTCCACCGGAGCCATAGAGAGTCTGCTGGCAGGCCGGCCGCCGGATGTCTATGTGGAGTGGAGCACCAACGAGAAGGTGGCCCTGGAGATTGCTGCCGGGGCCGCCTGGGCGGGCCAGCGGGCCCTCTGCACAATGAAAATGTCGGGCCTGAATGTGGCTTCCGATTCCCTCTACTCGGTCGCCTACTCTGGCGTCGTCGGTGGGCTGGTGGTCTACGTGGCCGATGACCCCGGGGTGAGCGCCGGGATGTGCGAGCAGGACTCGCGGGGGTTTGCCCTTCTGGCCGACCTCCCCCTTCTGGACCCATCCTCAGTGACGGAGGCATACCAACTCACCCGTCTGGCTTTTGACCTCTCCGAAGCAACGGGGACGCCGGTCCTGGTCCGACTGGTCACCGCGGTCGCTCACGCCTCCGCCCCGGTGGAGGTGGGTGAGCCTGCCCCGCTCCCGGAGCGGGAGCCCCAATTGCTGCGGGACATCGCGCGCTTCACCAAAGCGGGCGCCGCCATCTGCATGCAGCAACATCGGGACCTCATTGCCCGGCTGGAGAAGGCCGGAGAGTGGATCCGACAGGCGGGGCTGAATTCCCTGCAGATTACGGCGGCCGCCGGAGGCATTCGTCATCCGAAACTGGGCATCATCGCCGGGGGAGTGGTCAACGCCTATCTGGAGGAAGGGCTGGAGATGGCGGCCCATTTCGGCCTGGACTCCCGGGCGGTCTCCACGCTGCGCGTCCGGGCCCCGCACCCCTTTCCGTCCGAAGAGGTGCAGGTCCTGCTGCGGCACGTGGATGCCGTCGTGGTCCTGGAGGAACTGGAGCCTCATCTGGAGCGGGGGGTCTACGTGGAGGCGCACCGGCTCGGTTTCACGGGCCGCATCGTGGGCAAACTGGATGGAACCCTGGAACGGGTCGGCGAGTACGACGTGCGCCACGTCGTCCGGGGGATCGCGGCGGCGCTGGACCTCCCCGTCCCGCCGGACCTCTTCGCGGCCACTACGGAGGCGGAGCGGCTGGCGGCGCCCCGTCCCATCACCGTCTGCCCGGGGTGCCCCCATCGGGGCACTTTCCTGGCCATCAACCGCGCCATCCGCCGGGCCGGAT
>JAPYWT010000251.1 GCA_028276215.1 Thermoflexus sp.
AACCCCAATCCATTTATGCGTACTCGTGGAACCCCTTGCCCGTCTTCACGCCCAGGTGCCCGGCGCGGACGCGCAGTTTCAGCGGGCGGGAGGGCAGGAAGCGGGGGCCCAGTTCCTTCGCCAGTTCCTCCAGTTTGGCGACCACCACATCCAGGCCGATTTTGTCGGCGATCGCCAGCGGGCCGATGCGCTCGCCGCCGTAGGTCATCCCGCTACCGGCGACCATGGCCATATCAATGTCGCTGATGCTGGCGATGTGCTCCTGGACGCAGAGGGCGGCCTCGTTGATGAGCGGATACATCAGCCGCTCCACCGAGAACTTCGTCCCCGTCCGGACGGCGCCGGAGTCCTGGAGTTCCTTGATCATCTTGTAGACGACCTCGGACTCGCCGCCCGGGTGGTCGTAGAATCCGGCGCCGGTCTTCTCGCCCAGGCGCCCGGCGGCGACCAGTTTCTCAAACAGGCGGGCGGGCTCCATCCGGTCGCCGTACTCAGAGTAGAGGTACTGGCCCACATGCGCGCAGACGTCCAGGCCCAGCATGTCCATCAGGGTGAAGGGCCCCATCGGCATGCCCCACTCCACCACGGCCCGGTCAATCTCGGTGGCGGTGGCGGCCCCTTCCTCCAGCGCCTTTGTCGCCTCATTCAGATAGGGCATCAGCAGACGGTTGACCAGGAAGCCGGGGCACTCCTGGACGACGACGGGGATTTTGCGCAGGCTCTCGGCGAACATCACCACGTCGTCCACCGTCTCCTGGCTGGTGTCCAGGCCGGGGATGACCTCCACCAGTTTCATCACACTGGCGGGGTTGAAGAAGTGCATGCCGACGACCTTGTGGGGGCGCTTCGTGGCCGCGCCCATCTCGGAGATGGAGAGGGCCGAGGTGTTGCTGGCGAAGATGGTCTGCTCGGGGCAGACCTCGTCCAGTTCCTGGAACACCCGCTTCTTGATGTCCATCCGCTCCGGGACGGCCTCAATGACGATGTCCACGTCCTCAAACCCCTCGTAGGTGAGGGTGGGGGTGATGAGGTCCATCTTGGCCTGCATCTCGCCCGCGCTCATCTTGCCCTTGTCCACCCGGCGCTGATAGATTTCGCGGGCTTTGGCCATCCCTCGCTCCAGCATCTTCTCGTCAATGTCCTTGAGGACGACGGGCAGGCCGGAGAAACTGATGACCTGGGCAATTTCTCCGCCCATCGTCCCGGCACCCACCACTGCGGCCTTGAAAATGTACATCTTTCACCTCCTCACGTTTTACGTTTCACGTTTCACGTTTCACGTTTTACGTTTCACGTTTCACGTTTTACGTTTCACAGATTCCGCTCTTCAATCCATCGGAATCCGTTCCAGGATCAGGCAGCCGCCCTGGCCGCCGCCGACGCACATAGTGACGATGCCGTAGCGGGCCTTGCGGCGCTGCATCTCGTGCGTGATGGTGGCGACCAGTTTGGCGCCGGTGCAGCCCACCGGGTGTCCCAGGGCGATGGCGCCGCCGTTGGGGTTGACCTTGCTCCAGTCCCAGTCAAATCCCTGGTTCTGCATCTCTTTAGCGACAGCCAGCACCTGCGCAGCGAACGCCTCGTTCAGTTCAATGACGTCAATGTCCTCCAGTTTGAGGCCGGCCCGCTTCAGGGCTTTGGGCATCGCGAAGGCGGGCCCGATGCCCATGTAGGCCGGGTCCACCGCAGCGTAGGCGTAGGAGACGATACGCGCGGTGGGCTTGAGGCCCAGTTGGGCCGCTTTCTCCGCCGTGCAGACGAGCATCGCCGCCGCGCCGTCGGAGATGGGGCAGGAGTTGGCCGGGGTGACCGTGCCGTTCTCCTTGAAGACCGTCGGATAGAGCGCGGCCTTCTGGACGGTGAGGCCCGGGTTGATCCCCTCATCCTGGGTCACCGCTTCCCGGGCGACTTCCTGCCCGGCGACCTTCTTGACGACCTCTACGGGGACGATCTCGTCGTTGAACTTCCCCATCCGCTGGGCCATGAAGGCCTTTTTGTGGGAGTTGACGGCATACTCATCCTGCTCCTGGCGGGAGATGTTGTACTTCTCGGCCAGGTTCTCGGCGGTGCGGCCCATAATCTGCCCACAGATGGGGTCGGTGAGGCCTTCCCAGAGGGCGTCGGTCAGTTCGGCGTGGCGGAGTTTGTACCCCCAGCGGGCCTGCTTGAGGATGTAGGGGATGTTGCTCATGCTCTCGGTACCGCCCACCAGGTAGATTTCGCCGTCGCCGGCCTGGATGGCCTGGTAAGCAGAGGTGATGGACTGGATACCCGAGGCGCAGTTGCGCTGGACGGTGAAGCCGGGGACGTGGATGGGGACACCGGCCATCAACGCCGCAACGCGGCCGATATTCGCGGCGTCCGAGGGCTGACCGATGTTGCCCAGGATGACCTCGTCTATGACGCCAGGGTCTATCCCCGTCCGCTCCAGCACGGCCTTGAAGACGATGGCGGCCAGGTCCTGGGCCCGCAGGCTGCGGAGCGCGCCGCCGTGGGCACCCACCGGCGTGCGCAATGGACTGACAATGACCACATCTTTCACAGCACACCTCCTCTTTGGGATTGCGGATTGCAGATTGCAGACCGTTCGCGGGGCGCTACGGGGAGACCCGCAGCCCCCGGACGACGGTCTCCAGCGCGGTCCGGTAAAACGTATCGGTGCTGACGCCCACCATATCCCGCCGCAGCGGGTGGCTCATCAGTTCCAGTACCCCGTTGAAGGTGGCCCAGAGGGTGGCCGCCGCCTGGCGAGCGTCACAGCAGGTGAACACCCCTTCCTGGATGCCCTGCTCTATGGTCTGAACGACCAGGTTCAGCCCTTCCATGCTGGCCTCCAGGACTTCCTGGTACATCTCGGGGGTGACGGCCTCCCGGAATCGCTCGCCGTTGGCCGTCATGAGGAATCGGAAGTAGTGGGGTTCTTCCTGGAAGAACCGGAGATAGGCCCATCCCAGCCGACGGAGGCGTTCGTCGGCGGTCAGGGGGCGGTCGGGGGCGAAGGCCTCTTCCAGGTAGGAGTAGAGAGAATCCAGCCCTTCTAAAAGCAAATGAGCAAGGAGGGTCTCCTTGCTCTCAAAGTACAGGTACAGGGTGCCTTTGCTGACCTCGGCGCGCTCGGCGACATCGTCCATCGTGGCGCGGAAGAAGCCCTTTTCCAGAAAGACCTCTCGGGCGGCCTGGAGGATGGACTGACGGCGTTCCTCTTTTTCCCGCTCGCGCCGGGCTCGGGTGGTCAACGCGGCAATCCCCCCAACTAACTGTTGGTCATATACTGACCGGTAGTCATTATACACCAGAACGGGCCGATTGTCAATAGGGGGAAGAAAATTTTAAGGTTTCGGACCGGGGAGATTTGACACCGACAGGGCCTGGGATAGAATATCCCTGCACTTCGTGCCGGGTGTCGGCCTGGCCCTCACCTCTCCGGGGGTGGCGGCACAGCCGCCGGGGGTGGGGTGAGGGTCGGCGAAGGCCGACTACCAACTGCAGGCCTGAAAAGGGTGACTCTCAGCCGCCACAATTTGCGATCCACGATAAGCGACCTGCGACCTGCGACTTGCGACCTGCGACCTGCGACCTGCGATGAGTGATCACTGGACCGTCCGCAAACTGGACCATTTGGGGCGGGAATGTCTCTCGTACCCTGCCCGGCCCCTCTTTCAGGCCCCCGGCGCCGTCCTGATGCGCGCCGTCTGGAACCGGCCGCCGATGGAACTGGAGTATGTGCGCCTGGAGCCGGGCGACCTCTGGCTGGAGACCTTCTACACCGACCGGTGGTACAACGTCTTTGAGATTCGCGCGCCGGACGGGCGTCTGAAGGGCCGTTATTGCAACATCACCCGCCCTGCCCGGATCGCGCCCGGCGAAATCCGCGCGGAGGACCTGGCACTGGACCTCTGGGTGGATCCGGACGGCGGGGTACGGGTGCTGGATGAGGACGAGTTCGCCCGTCTCCCGTTGACGCCGGAGGAACGGGCGGCGGCCCGGCAGGCGCTGGAAGGACTCCTGCGGGCGCCCCTGGCCTGCTGGGAGGACCCGCGTCCGGAGGAGGTGGTGGGTCACCTTCTGCGGGAACGGGGCCTCACCCTGGCGGCGGCGGAGTCCTGCACGGGGGGCCTGCTCAGCCACCGCATCACCGACGTGCCGGGCAGTTCGGACTACTATCGGGGTTCCGTCACCGCCTACGCCAACGCGGTGAAGGAGCGCCTGTTAGGGGTGCCCCGGGACGTTCTGGAGACTGTCGGCGCGGTGAGTCGGGAGACGGCGCTGGCGATGGCCCGGGGGGCCCGGGGCCTGTTAGGGGCGGACCTGGCCCTCTCCGTCACCGGCATTGCCGGGCCGGGCGGCGGCACGCCCCAGAAGCCGGTCGGGCTGACGTACATCGCGCTGGCCGCGCCGGACGGGGAGTGGGTGGAGGAGCACCGCTGGACCGGCGACCGGTCGGCCAACAAAGCCGCCTCCGCCTCCGCCGCCCTGGCCCTCCTCCGCTGGTACCTGGCCCGATAATCCGCAATCAGCAATCAGCAATCAGCAATCTGCAATCTGCATGCACATCCTCCACCTCTACAAAGACTACCCCCCCGTCCTGGGCGGGATTGAGAACCACATCCAGGTCCTGGCGGAGGCCCAGGTTCGGGCGGGCCACCGGGTGACCGTCCTGGTC